>NZ_PNDK01000015.1:0-150089 GCF_005887265.1 Pseudoalteromonas sp. S1608 | reverse complement strand
ATTAATCGCTGGTTTTATTAATATTCTTGTATTTGATGTGTTGTTATACAAGTTTCATGTTGATTTCCCTGTTTGATTACTGATTAAGTAATATTGAGCCAGCTTTAATAGCTGGCTTTTTTTATGCGCTTAATTTAGTGCGTTACCCCTACTGCTAAAGAGCGTTATTCGTTATGATGGCATGTCACTAAATTTTAAAAGTTTATTTTATGTTTACTTCGTTTTTATCCCATTTAGATTGGTTAAGTGTAAGTGCTGGCGCTATAACAGGCATGGCTATTTGTGGTGTTGTATCAATGCAATTAAGCAAAAAAATAAAGCGCCAAGTAAATGAGCAACAACAACAGTTAATGTTATTACAAAGCCAGCATGAGCAAACACAAAGCCAATATGCCGCGTTGGTTGAAGAGCACGATTTATTAGGACTTACACATCAAGAGCAGCGGGATCAGTCTCAGCATTTTAAAACCCGTTTAACTGAGCAAGAAAAGCAAAGCCAACTTTATAATCAATATTGGCGTAAAGCCGAAGCCGAGCTAACCGCCCTGCGCGAGCAATACAATCTGCGCGATGTAGAGCTTAATAATATACGCACTACCCTTGAGCAAAAGCAGCAGCATTTTAGTGAACAACTCGCCCATATAGAGCAAAGTAAAGAAACGCTTAAAAAAGAATTTGAAAATTTAGCTAACCAAATATTAGAAGAAAAGTCGCAAAAATTTAAAACCCTCAATCAAGAAAGCATAGAGCAGTTACTTAAGCCGGTTCAAGGTGAGCTAAAAGGCTTTAGAGATAAAATGGAGTCTATTCACGTTGAAGACTTACAGCAACGTGCTGCACTTAAAACTGAGCTGCTGCATTTACAAGCTAAAAGCCAAGCAATTACCGAGCAGGCCGATAAGCTAAGCAATGCCTTACAAGGGCAAAAGAAAACCCAAGGTAATTGGGGCGAGTTAATGCTTGAAAACGTGCTTGATAGCGCAGGCCTGCGCGCTGGCACCGATTACAAGCGAGAAGTGTCGTTTAATACCGAAGACGGCCGTTTGCGCCCTGATGTTGTGGTGTATTTACCTCAAGGTCGCCACTTAGTGATTGATGCAAAAACATCGTTAAATGCCTACACCCGTTATGTAAATGCCGAAACAGAGCTTGAGTCTCAACAAGCGATTAAAGAGCATGTAAATGCCGTAACTGCCCGTATAAATGAGCTGGCCAGTAAATCGTATGACCGCCTACCAGGGATAAACTCGCCTGAGGTTGTTATTATGTTTGTACCCATAGAATCCGCCTTTGTAGAAGCACTTAAATACCAAAGCGATATTTACCAGCAAGCAATAGAAAAAAACATTTTGGTTGCTACCCCTACTACCCTGCTAACCAGTTTAAATATTGTTAAACAGTTATGGCGCTTTGAAGAGCAAACTAAATATTCAAAAGAGCTGGCTAATCGTGCTGAGCGTTTTTACAGTAAACTCAACGGCTTTTTAACTAGTATGGAAGGGGTGGGTAAACAGCTCGATAAAGCCAAAGAAACCTACGATAAAGCATTTTCTCAGTTATACCGTGGTAAAGGTAACTTAATTAAACAAGCCTCAGAATTTAAGGAGCTTGGTGTATCGGTGCAAAAAGAGTTACCTCAAGAAAGCGTTGAACGCGCTCACTTAGAGCTTGATGAATAAACACCGCACATAATTTTTGCGCACTGAGGTTGTGCGTTTATGTGGCTAGTTATTTACTGACGGCGCAGGCACTATAATAATATCTGTCCTTTAGGATTAACCACATGCAACGCCCAACCGTTTTTTTCATTTCACATGGTGGCGGCCCAATGCCATTACTAGGTGATGCCAACCATGCAGAAATGCGAGCCTGCTTAGAACAAGTTGCCGCTAAAATCCCAAAGCCTTCTGCTATCTTAATGGTCAGCGCACATTGGGAAGCTCAACCAATTAGTATAACGGCGCACTCTTCACCGCCGCTTATTTACGATTACTACGGTTTTCCTAAGCAGGCGTATCAATTAACTTACCCTTGTGCTGGCCAGCCGCAACTTGCTAATTTAGTACAGCAAGCGCTCGCAACACATAATATTGACTCAAAACTCGATTCACAGCGTGGCTACGATCACGGTATGTTTGTACCGTTAAAAATTATGTACCCAGAGGCCGATATTCCTTGTGTGCAAATATCCTTGCATCCAAGTCTTGATCCGCTGTTGCATGTTGAAATTGGTAAAGCGTTGCAACGTATTGATTACGGTAACTTATTAATTATAGGCTCAGGCTTTACCTTCCATAATATGCGCGCTTTTGGTGTTAACCAATCAAGCGATGTTAATCAGCAAAATCAGGCATTTGAAGATTGGCTGGTAAGCACAATCGCAGATCAAACATTAACCGAGCAGCAGCGTGAACAGCAATTATTAGCATGGCAGCAAGCTCCAGCTGCACGCTTTAATCACCCCAGAGAAGAGCACTTGTTACCACTACATGTATGCTATGGCGCTGCTATGTGTTCAAGCACTGAGGTATTTGAATTAAATATTGCCAATAAGCGAGCCAGTATGTATTTGTGGCAATAATAAAAAACACGCCAGACTTTACTAGGCGTGTTTTTGGTTCTTCTGCATTTATTGCAGCGGTTAAGCGGCAATTACCATTTCATTTCGCCTTTATGAACTTTAGCACCAATGCTAAGAGCCATAGGTAATACAGCCTCAGGGTATGAGTTGGTCATTTTATCTATCAGCAGCTTACTGCTATCACTACTTTGCTTAGCGTGTGCAAAATCCTTTAAATACTGGATTGAAAAATCAATATTTGCAGCATCTAATTGGGTGCCTGCTTTCATATGCCCTGGGATCACCACGTCAGGTTTAAGTGCTTTCATTTCATTGAGTTGTTTTGCCCAGGCATTTTGCTCTGCTTGAGTTTGCGCATCGGCCATCCATAAATGAACATTGGCGTATACAGCCACATTACCTAAAATAGCTTTGTTATCAGGTATCCATAAATAAGGACGATGATTATGCTCACCCTCTGTACCACGAATTTCAATAGTATGGCCTTCTATTTTTAAGCTATTACCATTAAATACCTCAGGAACAACGGGGTTTTTTGGGGCGTTTTCCCCCATTTTTGGCGTCCAGAAAGCAAGTTTACCTTTAAGCTTTGCTGCTATTTTTTGGTGCACTGCCGGTGTGGTTATAATCTTTGCGTCAGGAAAAAACTGCTGTAACACTTCAGCGCCAAAGTAGTAATCAGGATCGGCTTGGCTAATAAAAATAGTTTTTAGTTGTTTACCAGAGTCAATTACTTTGGCGGCAATGCGCAGTGCATCTGCTTTGGTAAATCCGGTATCAATTAAAATTGCATCGGTACGGCCATAAACCAGCGTGGCATTAACATGAAAGCTATTGCTGTCAGCGTTATACACATCAAGGGTTAGTGGGGTTTCGTCTGCAATAGCGATATTGCTGGCTAATAGTGTGCTTAGTAAAAGAGTGCGTAGGTTCATAGTATTCTCATCATTGGTTGCTAATGCGAGCATAATAAAGGTTTGATATGTTCAGAAAAACAACCAATAATTAGCATCATTGTTTCATAAATCGTGCAAATACTATGGATAAACTCACCGCAGCGCAGGTTTTTGTGGATGTTGCCTACTCAGGCAGTTTTACTGCCACTGCCGATCGGCTTGAAATGTCACGCCCTATGGTTACTCGTCATATTGAGTCGGCAGAGGCCTGGTTAAATACGCGCTTATTGCATCGCACTACCCGTAAAGTAACGCTTACCACCGCCGGCGAGGCCTGTTTACCCGAAATAGAGCAATGGTTAGCACAGGCTAACCGTTTAGTTGAACAAACAAAAAGCCAGCAACAGTTGTCAGGTAAAATACGAGTAGCGACCAGTATGTCGTTAGGTTTTGCGCAATTAGCCCCTATATTTACACGCTTTATGAAACGTCATCCTAACGTGCAAATAGACATAGATCTTGAAGACTCAACCACAGATCTAATAGAGCAACGTGTTGATTTGGCAATACGTATTGCAGCCAATCCTGATCCATCGTTAATAGGTAAACCTATTGCCGAGTGTGAATCTATATTAGTGGCCTCAGCCGACTACCTTGCTGATTATCCGCCAATAACGACACCACAACAGTTAAGCGCTCATCAGTGTTTAGGCTATAAAAACTTCGACCGATATATTTGGCATTTACACAACGGGGATGAGTTTCAATCTGTTGATGTTAAATGCAATTTAAGTGCAAACGAGGCCACCACATTACTTCATGCAGCCATAGCCGGTGGTGGTATTTCAGTACAGCCTACGTATTTGGCAAATCAATATATACTTGATGGTCGCTTGCAGCGTGTATTAGCGCCATGGACATTAAACCCAATGAAAATATATGTGCTTTACCCTTCTCGTCAGCATTTATCGGCAACAGTAAGAGCACTAATCGACACGCTCAGTGATGAATTTAAAAATCCAGCATGGTAATTAATTATAAAAGTTTGGGTTTAAACCATAGCTTTGTGCGTTAAGCATGCTGATATTGTGTAGGTTATTTTGTTACAGTAAATGTAATAAGCGCCTTAATCTATAAAGGTCAGCAGACCCAAGGAACAATAATAATGAATCTGATCAAAATATCGGGCTTGGCACTGGCCATTGTTGCGGGCTTAGGCTTGCAAGCATGTTCAAGTACCAGCATAACAACCAACAATAATGCAGCGATGAGCACCGTGAATAACCCATTAAGCCTAACGCAAATTTATAAAGATAAAGAATTTAAAACCCAGCGAAGCATTTACTTTAAGTGGCTAGACGATGGTACTGGCTACACTGTGCTTGAAGAGCGCGAAAGCGAAAAAGAAAAAGCAGACGATAACAACACCGATGACGAAAAAGAGCACGGCGTAAAAGGCAACGACATTGTATTTTACAATGCTGACGGCACAGGCCGTAAAGTATTGGTTGAGTTTGAAAAGCTGTTGCCAGAGGGCGCAGACGAGCCATTTGCAATCGAAAGCTATCAGTGGTCAAAAGACGGTAAATGGTTGATGGTATTTACCAACAGCGAGCAAGTTTGGCGTTCGCGCAGCAGAGGCGACTTTTGGTTACTTAACCTTGAGACAAACCAATTACAGCAATTAGGTGGTAAAGACGTTGAGCCAACTAAGTTAATGTTTGCTAAGTTCTCGCCAGATAGCTCAAAAGTGGCTTACGTACGCGACAACAATATTTATATGCAAGCGGTTGGTAGTCACGATGTAACTGCGCTCACAACCGATGGCAGTGCCACCATTGTTAACGGTAATTTTGATTGGGTATACGAAGAAGAGTTTACTATTGCCGATGGTTTTCGTTGGAGCCCCGACAACAAATCAATCGCCTATTGGCAGCTTGATACCAGTGACGTTAAATTTTTCACTATGATCAACAACACTGACGAACTGTACCCTACCCTAAAAGAATTCCCTTATCCTAAAGCCGGTGAAACCAACTCTGCCGTGCGTGTTGGTGTGGTAAGCCTTAGCGACAAACAAACCCGTTGGGCTGAGCTTGAAGGCGATAACCGCGACCGTTATATTCCGCGTATTAGCTGGGCAGGCACCGGTAATGAATTAATGATTCAAGACTTAAACCGCCCACAAAGCCATAACAAAGTGTGGTTGTTTGATTGGCAAAAGCAGCAACTGACTAAAATTTTAGAAGACAAAGACGATGCGTTTATCGAATGGTTTTATAAAGCCAACTGGTCAAAAGACGGTGAGTTTTTTATTTGGCATAGCGAACGCGACGGTTGGCGTCATCTTTACCGTGTATCGCGCGATGGCAAAACTATTATCGACCTAACCCCAGGCGATTACGACATTATTGATATGCTGAGCATCAATGAAGACAAAAACATAATGTATTTTATTGCTTCGCCAAACGATCCTGGTCAGCGTTATTTATACAGCACACCGCTTGATGGCAGCAGCAAACCGGTACGGGTAACACCTGCTGAGTTTGAAGGCTCAAACAGCTACTACATGTCAAAAGATGCCTCGTGGGCAATGCATACTTACTCAAAATTTGGTACGCCACCGACTAAAGAGATTATTAAAGTGGCAGATCATAGTAATGTAAAAACCTTAGTTGAAAATACAAAGCTTAAACAAAAACTGGCTGAACAAAGCTTACCAAAGCATGAGTTTTTTAAAGTAAACGCGCAAGATGGCACCGAGCTTGACGGCTACATTATGTTCCCAGAGAACATGGATAAAAGTAAAAAATACCCAATTGTGTTTTACGTATACGGCGAACCATGGGGTTCAACCGTGCAAGACCGCTGGGAAGGTAACAGTTACTTATATAAATCGTTACTAACGCAAAAAGGCTTTATTGTGGCATCGGTTGATAATCGTGGTACACGTGCACCAAAAGGCCGCGATTGGCGTAAATCAATTTATAAAAAAATTGGCTCAATTACCGTGCAAGATCAAGTTGATGCGCTAGATGCGATGGCCAAACGTTGGGATGTAATCGACACCGACCGTGTTGGCGTGTGGGGCCATTCAGGTGGCGGTAGTTCAACCCTTAACTTACTGTTCCGCCACGGTGATAAATTTAAAGTGGGCATTGCCTCAGCACCGGTGCCAGATATACGTTTGTACGACACCATTTACCAAGAGCGTTATGCGGGCAACCCAAACACCGATCCTGAGAGTTACGATAACACCTCGCCTATTACCTTTGCTAAAAACCTAACCGGTAAGCTATTGCTTATTCACGGCACAGGCGATGATAACGTGCATTATCAAGGCTCTGAGCGCTTAATTGACGAACTCGTTAAGCACAACAAACAGTTTGAGTTTTTCTCATACCCTAACCGCTCACACAGCTTGCGCGAAGGTAAAGGCACCACTTTGCATTACCATACTATGATGGCTGACTTTTTTGAAAAGCACTTACTAAACAAGTAATCGCTTTAAAAAATAAAATACTAAAGCCGCACACTAATAATTAGTGTGCGGCTTTTTTAATCAAAATGTAACGGGGGTTTACAGCTGGGTGTAAAGGTTTTGTTTGAAGTACAACAGCCCCCAACACTAACTATAGAAAGTCCATACTTAATGAAAAGTTATTTATCGAAACGGGCTAAAACGTTGTGTTCATGAGGAACTTTTATTAATCCTCATTCCCTTGCTTTAACTCAGCCGCCCAATCATTTCTTTAACCACTAAAAACTGCACTTGTCTTAACATTCTTAATTCCGCTGCGCGTACATCCGCAGATGGCATATTCACAAGTTCTTGGTATAAGTTGCTAAATTCACTCTCTATATTATTTACAAAATAACTTAGTTGCTTTACTGCGGCAGAGTTTGGAATACCGAGCTCTTTTGCAAAAGCGATTACATCTGCTTTAGTAACATCACAAAAACGTTTTTTATCATTGATAGGAACGGATAAGGCTTCTTCTAGAGGGTTACCACCTTCTGAAACATAAATAATGGTGCTTAATAAATCATAAAACGGTGTTATTTGCGCAGATCCGTTTTCGTAATAGAAGCTAATATTTTTTAAATGCGCATCCCCATTCCCGACTAATAAATTATAAATCACCCATTGATATAACTTGATGGCCGTTGCCGCTTTAGGCCGTACGTTATTGAGTATTTTTTGGTATGTTTCAACCGTTGATGCAGAATATTTGGAGTGTCTGCTATAACTTAACAACTGGCAACTATCTATAATATGCTTACGCTCTTGATCAGGATAACTTCCTGCACGGTCAAAGCGCTCAACCAAATAGGCTGGCTCGGGTGTATAAATGAGCTGCACATTGGGTACATCTATTCCTAGGCGCTTGGCTAGTTTCATCATAAACCATTCATTGCATGTCGTTTGCCAATATTGGTCTGGCTCAGAATGATCTGGTTTAAGTATATGAGTTGAAGGTGTGCCTTCATTTCCTTCAAATAATTCATCGCCGAGCTTAATAACTAGCATTTTATGCTGCGCGCCAGCAAGTGACATACGGCTACTTTGGCGGATATTTAAAGGTGCTCTGGGTAAGTTTTTAATTCGCCTAGATAGCTCGGCAAAAGATAACGGTATTGCACTAGGGCTTGGAAAATCGACATGCTCTGGTAATAGCGTTAAAGCACCAGCAGACTCAATGCCGGATGCAGTAAGTAGAGCAAATGAATCTTCATGATCCACTTTCACTTCTTTCGCTAATAACTCACGTGCATTTTCTTCTGGCAGTAAATTATCAAAAAACTGCTGCACAGGCCGCGTAGTACCAGAATCAAGAATGATTTGCTCTTGTAATGGAATACTAGGAGTTATTGCAAATTTATTAGCTGAGTTAAGCCAATCTTGATCGTATTTAAAAGACCAAAAACCATTACTATCTTGTAACTGGCCCATGAGCTGTTTGCCAGCATAAACATTAAGTGATCTATTATTCATGCTCAGCCACCATGTTCTGGATTTGCATTAGTAATTTACTTTTAGCCTTTTCATCATGTTGAGGTATCACCACATCTATTTTTACTTCTAAGCCTAAAGCTTCCATTAAATCGAACGCGCGGCCAATTGATAACGAGCCTGTGCCATTTTCAAAGTCACTCACTGTATTAATACTAATACCAGAGAAATCTCCCGCAGTTTTTTGATCAAGCTTTTGGCTTTTCCTCACTATACTTGCCAATTTACCTAATTGTTTTGCTGACTTTATCGTGACTTCCATAACCCATCCAAAATTCACAGTGTTTTGTGAATAATAGTAAAAATAGTACAGGAAAGCTAATGATTCACAATATTTTGTGAATTATTATGAAGGTTAACTCACTAAAGGATAAATTCACAGTATTTTGTGAATTAGTAAATTAATAGGCATGAACCTAATAAATTCACAATAAACTATGAATTTAGGTAATTGAAAATTTCACTCTCTTTTTAATCAAAATGGTGCGGGGGTTTACAATTGAGGTCAAAGGTTAAAGGAACAAGGTCAAAGAATTTTAGTTACGGTAAGTTGGGTATAGTCCAACAAAACCCAACAAGGAAATACTGCTCAATAGGTAATAATTGAATCTTTTAATACTAAACATGGCTTGGAATTAGAGTCGTATTAAAAGAGTAGCATCCATGCCACTGCAAGTGCGATATTAATAAAAACTAAGAGCTTGGTTGCGAAGGTTGATACTTATTAACGAGAATGTGCTGCAAACTTTTAAGTGCCCGCTTTATCGCTTGCAGCATACTTCTTCCCTTTGTATTTACATTAATACTGGGTAGCCCAGGCAAAAGAATATTAATTTTGCATTGCTGCAAAGTGCCGTGGCGCTCACTCGAAAGATCATTTATTTGAATCTCTACTTTACGAATATTTAAAGCATGTTTTGCCAATTGGCTTTTTATCAACTTCAAAAGCGACATCTTTTCACTTGCGTTAATTATCTTGTTTTTAACTGTAAGTTTTAGCTTCATGCAATTACACCTTTTAATAGTAACTATGTTGCAGGCATGACTGTAATCTACTAACTTAGTGGCAAAGGAAAAAGCTGATTATTTCTTACTTTAAAACAGGTATTTTCGAATGATTACCAACATTAACTACAATCACTTATATTATTTTTGGCAGGTAAGTAAGCACGGCAGTATTGCAGCGGCGAGTAAAATACTTAATTTAACGCCGCAAACGGTCAGCTCACAAATTACTAACTTAGAGCAACGATTAGGAAACCCACTGTTTGTTCGCCAAGGCCGAGGCCTACAGTTAACGGAATTTGGCCATGTAACCCAGCAATACACCAATGATATGTTTGCTATTGCCCATGAATGGCTAGAAACCACGCAAGGTGATACCACGCAATATTCACGAACGTTAAAGGTGGGTATTTCAGACGTGTTGCCTAAATCACTGGTGTCGAAGTGGCTAGCGCCTTTAATTAATAACGACCGTATTACCAACTTGCACTGTATTGACGGCCAACAAGATGAACTGCTTGCACAAATGGCGATTCATAAGCTCGATTTAGTGTTAGCTGATAAACCACTCGATACTAATTTGCCATTTAAGGCGTTTTGCCATGAAATAGGTAAAAGCCAAATCGCTCTTTTTGGTAACGAAACATGGCATTCGCAACTACATAAGCAGTTTCCGCAGTCTTTAAACAACAAGCCTTTAGTGCTCCCCGCAAAAGAAAGCCCCGTCGCGCGTGCTATTTATTATTGGCTGCAAGAGCAAGATATTGAAATGACAATAGCTGGCCATGTTGACGACAGCGCATTAATGAAGTCGTTAGGTGAGCAAGGGTTTGGGATATTCCCTGCGCCTATTTTGGTAAGAGCCGAAGTGGAGCGCCATTACGGCGTAAATTACATTGGTACAATCGATAATGTTTATCAGCATTATTATGCCTTTACGCCCGACAGGCTCATTAAAGACAGTATTTATGATGAATTTATAAAGCATGCGCAAATGACGTAGATTTTAGTTAATCGTTTTAAGATTGACGGGCGTCGGGGTGCGGGTTACGGGGGGGCTAAAAGCTATTATTTAACCTCGACGCGGGGTGAACCCGCTGCTACTAGTAGCTAATACGGTAGCAGCGGCTTTATGCCGCGTCTTTTTAAGGCTCATATAAATGCTCTTATCGAGTAAACATATTGATTGCCATTACAATTAATAAGCCGGCAAATATTTTCTTTATGGTTGAAACTGGCAAATAATGGGTGGCTTTAGCGCCGAGCGGTGCAGTAAACCATGAGGTGCATACAATACCCAATAAAGCGGGCAAATATACAAAGCCTGCAAATCCTTCTTTTAGGCTAAATAACTGGCTGCCTGAACTGATATAACCCATTGAACCAAACAGGGCTATCACAATGCCTGAGGCCGAGGCGCAGCCAATGGCTTTTTTCATATCAACAGAAAAAAACGTCAGTAACGGCACTAATACTGCCCCGCCGCCAATACCTATCATGGCAGACAAGCCACCGGTTATGGTCGTATAAACACTCAGTAGTCCTTTATTTGGCAACGGGCGCTCTATTGTTGAATCATTCTTACCTGAAAAAATCATTTTTAATGCAATTAACACCACACTTACAGCAAATACTAAACGCACTACATGCTCAGGTAACAGCGCGGCCATAAAGCCACTAATGAGCGCGCCAAAGGCAACGCCCGCCATCACCCAAGGTGCAATATCCCACGGTACATTGCCATTTTTATGATGCGCAATAGCCGACGAGGTCGAGGTAAATAAAATAGAGGCCAGCGAAGTCGCAATGGCAACCACCACTACTTGTTCAGGTGGCAAAGCATTAAAGTGCAGTAATATCATGCTGAGTATGGGCACAATCACCAGCCCGCCCCCTATTCCTAATAAGCCAGCTAAAAAACCAACACCGCTACCTAATATGGCGCAGTATATAATTAACACTATTAAATCACTCATTCCTTTTATCTCTTCTTATGTTGTGGAAAGTTCTGCGACGGCGAGCTGCTTAATAAAGCGCTTAAGCTCACCTAAGTTTATTCGAGTATATCAACAACCGTTTATGCAAATTGGACTTTAAGTACTTATGAGCATTGAATAATACTCACGTTTTGTATGAATAAATCACAACACCCGTAAAAACATCTAGAAATCCAGACTTCTAAAATGGGTTTTGTCTGAGTGGGAGCGTCTACTAGCCTAATTTATTCATCCAACTTAGTAAGAGAGTGAATCTGGCTCATGTTTTACCTGAAATAATACCGTTTTTCTTCATGCTACATAGCGCGTATAAATTTATTAACTCTGCAAAGCACCATTACAGTTATCCCGTTAGTTTGGTTTTAACAGCAAGTAATGTGTCATTCATAAAAGCAGTAACAACTCAAATTGAAAGGATACGGCTATGAGCACTGATCTTACATTTACTATTAAAAGCACTAACTTGGATGAAAACTACCATCCATCAAATAACACACGTATTACGACCAATTTCGCTAATTTAGCAAGGGGTGAAAGCCGCCAACAAAACCTGCGTAATACCCTAAAAATGATCAACAATCGTTTTAATGCACTGGCCAGTTGGGATAACCCACAAGGGGATCGTTACGAGGTTGAGCTCAAGATCATTTCGGTCGATTTAGACATTGCAGGCAGTGGCCAGGCATTTCCGTCAATTGAGGTATTAAAAACCAATATTATTGACCGCGAAACCAACGAGCGAATTGAAGGCATGGTGGGTAATAACTTTTCATCGTATGTGCGCGACTACGACTTTAGCGTGTTATTGCTTGAGCATAACAAAAGCAAACCGCAATTTAGTATCCCTGATAATTTTGGTGACTTACACGGCAAGTTGTTTAAATGCTTTGTAAACTCAAATACCTATAAACAGCACTTTAAAAAGCCACCGGTTATTTGTTTAAGCGTATCTGATAACAAAACCTATCAGCAAACCGAAAATCTACACCCTATTTTAGGCGTAGAGTATCAGCCTAATGAGTCGTCGTTAACAGAGCAATATTTTAAAAAAATGGGCTTACAAGTGCGCTACTTTATGCCACCAAATAGCGTTGCGCCGTTAGCGTTTTACTTTTTTGGTGACCTACTTAACGACTACAGCAACCTTGAACTAATTAGCACCATCAGCACCATGGAAACGTTTCAAAAAATTTATCGTCCAGAAATTTATAACGCCAACGCCGCCGCTGGTAGCCGTTATAAACCGAATTTAAAAAATGACGATCATTCATTAACGCAAATTGTGTATGACCGCGCAGAGCGAGGTCAATTAGCGGTTGAGCAAGGCAAATTTACCGAGCAGCACTTTATTAAGCCTTATCAGTCAGTATTGCAGCAATTCTCGGCAAGTATCGCTTAATCACACAACAAAATTAAAGGCAGCATTTATTATGAAAAAACTATTACCCACTTCATCAGCAGGCAGTTTGCCAAAACCGTCATGGCTTGCTGAGCCCGGAACCTTATGGTCACCGTGGAAATTACAAGGTAGCGAGTTGGTAGATGGCAAACACGACGCCCTGCGTATTTCCCTGCACGAGCAACAAACTGCAGGCGTAGATATAGTCAGCGATGGCGAACAAACTCGCCAGCACTTTGTAACCACCTTTATTGAACACTTAAATGGCGTTGATTTTGAAAACCGTAAAACAGTTAAAATTCGCGACCGTTACGACGCCAGCGTACCCACAGTGGTTGGCCCTGTGTCTCGTACTAAATCGGTATTTGTTGAAGACGCCAAGTTTTTACGCCAGCAAACCAGCCAACCAATTAAATGGGCACTGCCTGGGCCAATGACCATGATCGACACCCTGTATGACGATCACTATAAAAGCCGTGAAAAACTAGCATGGGAATTTGCTAAAATACTCAACCAAGAAGCCAAAGAGCTAGAAGCCGCTGGGGTTGATATAATTCAATTTGATGAACCCGCTTTTAACGTGTTTTTTGACGAGGTGAACGACTGGGGCATAGCCTGCCTAGAGCGAGCTATAGAAGGGTTAAAATGCGAAACCGCCGTGCATATTTGCTACGGCTACGGCATTAAAGCCAACACCGATTGGAAGAAAACCCTTGGTACCGAGTGGCGACAATACGAAGAAGTATTTCCTAAGCTGCAAAAATCGAATATTGATATTATTTCGCTAGAATGCCAAAACTCACATGTACCTATAGAGTTATTAGAACTGGTGCGCGGTAAAAAAATAATGGTGGGCGCAATCGATGTAGCCACCAATACTATAGAAACACCCGAAGAGGTGGCAAACACCCTACGCGAAGCACTTAAATATGTAGATGCCGACAAACTCTACCCATGCACCAACTGCGGCATGGCCCCCCTGCCCCGCAATATTGCGAACGGTAAGCTCAACGCCCTAAGCAAAGGCGCAGAGTTAGTACGTAACGAACTATTAGCAGCAAATGTCGCTTAATTTTATTTGCGCCTATTTTAAAAAGCCACACCTTAAAAAATATTTAGGTGTGGCTTTTTTAATCAAAATGTCATGGGGGTTTACAGTTGAAATGCAAGGTTAAAGGCAAAAGGTGCTAGGGGAAAGGTTTTAAGTTTGTTGAATATTGGTTGGGTTAAGTGCAATAGAGCCTATTAATAAATAATGTTATGTGAAGTCAAGCCTTGCTTCTTTTGAATTTTTAGGTTTAAGCCGCAATGCGGCTAGAATCATGTGAACCTACTATATTTTATGGCCTGTAGTTTTCTACAATATGAATTAATTCTGACTTAATTCTATCTAGCATACCAAGATAATCGTAAAATGAATTTTCACTAATTTTCAGATCAGAGTGATGAACAACAGCATTTCTAAGAGCATTTAGCTCAAAAATATTAGGACCAAACTCCTTTGGAAGAACCCCTTTAGCGATCATCGGTTTTACAAGAGCTCTCGCGTTCATCATCTGCTTTTTATTCAGGTAAAAATCCTCATCTCCATTTAATGACATACTATAGAGATGCACAAGCAGCTCCTGAACCATATTCCAACTTCGAATGAATTCACCATAAAGTGAATTCATGCTGCTTGCGATATTCTCAGCAACATCTTCTTTTTGCTCTTCTGACACGTGAACTTTATCTAGGTTTTCTATAGCTTGAGTAATTTTATCTTTAACTTCTTTAGTTACCCGGCATATTTCATCATAATCATCAGCGCTTAAAAATTTATTGTGAGCAACCATGCACCGTAATTCATATAGCTTTTCCCATCTTGTTTGTAGGTACTCGCTTTTGCAATCCACTATCGGAGAGAAATATCGCTCCCAGTTTGATTGTGGAACAAGCTCCTGTAGCTCGGTTAGTTCAAGTTCGTTTATATCTTTTACAGTTCCAAGTTTTTCAACTAGCTTTCTCGAATTTGCAGTTGAGTATTCCTTAAATAAGAAGTTGGATAATTGTATAAAATCTGCTTCATAAAGGTAGTTCTGAGATGTACTCGATTTTTTGGTTTTGATCGATTCTGAAACTTCTTTAGGGACTGCATCCTTTGTCCAAGCTAGCCCAATTGTTGTTAGCATAAACTTAGTTATTAGCTTGCGCATCATGTTTTCTATTTCATGTACAGCCGGATAGGCTTTATTTGCTAATTCACTACTTAAATCATCCCAGAGAATCTCTGGCGGTTTTTCACTAGCCTTTGTTAATAATGTTCTCACTGACTTAAGCAGTAGCTTGAACTTGTCCAAATTTGCTTTGTTTTTACACTTTAGCTTTATGTGAAAAAAACGCTGACTATCTTCCTGAATTTCACCAAACTGCACGTCATACTCAAATTTAGTCCCTTCAAAGTCAATTTTATTCCCGTTAATACTGACATTGTCATATGACTGAAGAAGGTTATTAAACGAAGAGATTGACTTACAAAAGGTCTCTTTGGAGTTAATGACGGACAGATATTCTACTTTGTAATTATTCATATTTACCCATATATTCTACTCACGCCAATCCTGAATGAGAGAGGGAGCGCTCAATAACGTGTGAACAACAAAATATTAAACTTAACCTAAGTTTAGCTTTATCTGTGACCGTTGTATGAAACATTATCATTGTATATCCCAATATCTTTACGCATTTCAGACAAAAATGCCAAAGCTTTATCTCTAAAGACATAAAAGGAGTAATCTTCGTTTTCTAGTGAATCGTAGATATAATCGTTCATATTAGTGAATGCATGAAACACTGGTTGAGGTGCAAACAAAGCTAGCTGAGCTGTTATGTACAACCTTTGACGATCAAATTGATTTACATGCTGTTGAGTTAAGCCGTTTTTGCTAAGTAATGCGATAAGTTCAATTAATGGATTAGATACAATTTTATATAGATCTAATTTTTGTTGATAGTTAAGGCTATCTTTTTGCATTAGAGAATCAAGTTGAGCTTTATATTTAGATAACTCCTTATCATGTTGTTGTTTCTCATTTTGTAAGATACGTTTTGCCCATATCTTTCCGAGAAAACTTGAAAGAGCGAAAGTAATAATTGTACCTCCACCGATAGATATTAATACAGCTTGCGCTACTTCAAATGCTACTGTACTCAATGAATTCTCCTTGTAATGCTAACGTCCGCAAGATCGCTAAAGTTGGAACGCAGCTGAATTTTTATCAGAGTAATCGCGATTGTTATACATTTTATCTCTCGGTAATTTTACTTCTAATTGTGCATTAATGTCGTATACAGAAAGTCTATTTGAGAATAATTTTACTTTTATGACATCTTCAGCATATTCTTGTTTATCAAATACTTTGGTGATGAAAAATATAGTTATACTCACCGGCTTTGTAGTGAGGGTGTAGTTGGAACTGCAAAGCCGTCGCTGTGACTACAATTATTAAGGGCTACTTATCTGATTTTTCTAGCATATCCCTTTTTGACTACTCTACCTATATAACTATTTAAGCCCTGCCCGGCTCTTGCTAGCCTATGCATTTCATTGATGCAGGCAGCACCGGCACTTTGATTCGTGTATAAATAGACCGAACCATCGCCGAATTGAACAGTGATATCACTTGCCCCAATTTCGTATGCAATTACATTCGAGTTACCACCAAAGTTCTTATAACGTTCCATCATTATTTCCTTTTTAGTTGATACTACTTCGATTTAGAGCTATTGGCTCATTAACATTTTAGTATTTATGCGACACGCAGTTTGTGTTGCAAAATAGCTTGTTGGGCTGATGCGCTACCTGCTCGGTGTGTCAGAGTTGGTGTTGTTTATGCTATGGGAATTTACTTTTGGAGTCTCTCACCTTCCTAGCTAATTTAATCAGCTAAGCTAGTGTTATGTAAGCTTTCCCTGCATTGCTCAGCGCTTATTATTTGTTCATTAAACCTAATGTTTAACCGTTAAGCAAGGATATTTTTCGCTCACACAGCCGCTATTAGCCTGATCAGTTAAGCAGGTTAACTCATTGATTTGATGCAGCAAGCAAGGCAGCTAACTTTTTCGAACTATTTCATTCGTAGCAATATCTGAGGTTATCCCTCCGATACAAAGGAGAAAGGGGGAAAATCTTAACTTCAGACATCAAATACTTTGACTGACCCATTTTCAATATTTTGCTTATCAGTAACAGTCTAAAACAATAAGGTAAACAAATAACCTCCTACTTTTAGCTATTACTTAATTAGATTTATAACTAGAACTTATAAATTCAACATCCCTTCTACCCATTCTAAAACTATGCGTGTATCTCTGGTTTGAAAGCGCTGCTTATTAGGTATGTAGTAGCAAAAGTCAGATTCAACTACGTGGGTATTAAAGTTTTTGAGTAACTCGGTGTCTAATAATCGTTGTACTAGCGTGGTTGAGCAAAAAACCAGTCCTGAGCCTGCCATAGCTTCTTGAATACCAAATAGCTCTTGGTCAAATGTTTTAATAATAAATAACGCAGGGTCTAAATTGTTTTGAGTAAGCCATTGTTTAATTGGAGGCTCACTTAGCGCGTTGTTTTTCCATTTAGTGGTATAGAGCGTAACGGGGCCATTTTGCCATGGGATATCCGCGGCTTTGTATGAGCCGAATAAGTTAAATTGTTCGGTTTTTATAATGTCATCAGCGTTTATATTGCGCTGCTGGCCAAAGCGAATCGGTAAGGTGTGCAATTGCTTATCAACGGCTTCACTGGTTGATATATCCACCTCAAGATTGGGCTGACTTTTTGATAGCTCCTGTAATGCGGGTATTAAACGCAGTGCGGCCAGTGATGACGTAGTGGTAATTTTAACGGCGGTGCCTTTGGCTTGTACGGTAGCTAGCGCTTGATTAATAAGGTTAAAGCCGTTGCTTGTTGCTTCACTTAAATATTCACCTGTGGGGGTAAGAGTGATTTTTCTAACTTGGCGGTAAAATAAATCCACATTTAAACGGTTTTCAAGGTTATTTATATGATGCGAAATCGCGGTTGGCGTGAGCGATAGTTCATCCGCGGCGGCTTTAAAACTGCCTAAACGCGCCGCAGCTTCAAAGGCTTTGAGTGCTTGTAGTGATACTTGCATGGGGGATTATTCACACCAAATAGAATTAACTTATAGATGAGTATAACTTATTTATAGTTAAGGTTTACTCGTTTGTGAAATATGCCTGTTAGTAAGATGATTAACCTACATTTACTAATAGGATAAACAGTATGACTACCCTACTTCACGTTGATGCAAGCGTAAGAGCTGTTAAAAACGACAACCCAGATCACGATTCAATCTCTAAAAATATTGCTAAGCAATTTATTAATAGCTTTGCACAACACCAAGCTATAGATGAATATTTTTACCGTGATGTTGGTGTGAATCCTCCGCCTTTTATTACTCAAGACTGGATAGGTGCGGTATTTATCCCTGATGATAAAAAAACCGCAGAGCAACAGCAGTTACTGGCCTTGTCAGACACATTAATCGCTGAAATTGCCGCTGCCGATATTATTGTGATTTCCTCGCCTATGTATAACTACGGTATGCCCGCACAGTTAAAGGCATGGTTTGATCAAGTAATACGTATAAACCAAACTTTTGATTTTGATCTTTCCCGTGGGGATTTCCCACTGCAGCCTTTGCTGGACGGTAAAATATTAGTTGTGATCACCTCAACCGGTGAGTTTGGTTTTGAGCAAGGTGGCATACGTGAGCATATGAGCCATTTAGTGCCGCACTTACGTACGTTGAGTAAATATTTAGGCGTGAGTACCATTCATGAAATTGCCTCAGAGTATCAAGAGTTTGCCGATGTACGCCATCAACTATCGCTCGATAATGCTTATAGCCAAGCAGCAGTGCTAGGGGGGCAGTTAAGTAATCAATAATATAAAAATACCGCATTTACCTTGCGGTATTTTTAACGAAACCGCTGCCTGTTTACAGTGTTGAGATGAAAAGCTGAGGCTGAAAAGATGACCATAATAAGCTTTTATTGTCAGCTAGGTGTTTATACCCTACAAATAGTTTAGGTTCCTCCTTGATGTTATTTTAATATTTACTTTTTATACTTCTAAACCTCATTTAGCCCTTGCATATATAACTGACTAAGCTGAGTAACAGAGATTTCTGGCGTTGCTGAGTCTTGTGATGGTTGCTGAGTAAATATTTGCTTAGCCACTTGTCGTCCAATTTGCTGTGCGGTTGTGGTTTTATTTATTCGCGTTTCATAAAATCGCTTTAAAACGGTTTCGAGCTGCTCACCTTTATTAAGTATTTGAGACAAATGCCATACATCTTCAAGTGCTTGGCTGGCGCCTTGTCCAGATGTAGGTAATGGGGCGTGGGCTGCGTCACCGATAATCAGTAAATTTTCATTATGCCAATATGGAAGTGGATCTAAATCATGTACAAATAGCTGCTTTATGCTGTTTTGTTCGCTGTAATTAAATACTGTTTGGATTTTTTCAGGCCAGTTTTTAAAGCGCAAACGCATTTCATTATACCAATCGTCTATTTGTTTGGTTTTGTCTATTTTACTTGGCCAAGCAGCAGCCCAATAACAAAAATTATTTGCCACAGGCACTATGCCAAATCGTTCTGTTTTGTTGCGGTAGTCGTGAATGCTTTGGTTAAATGCAGCTAAGTCCATTTTGCTAATGCCAATGATGTTGATGAAGCCCTGATATTTGGGAAGTACAGTATTGTGGTAAAGAAGTTCGCGAGCTGCTGAATGCATACGCCCATCGCAGCCTATCACTAGGTCAAATTGTTTTTTTAGTTGATGAATATCCTCAGTATTTATAGAGCGATTAAAATGAATTGTCGCGCTCAGGCTTTTGAGCTCGCGAGCTAAAATACTTATTAAATCTCGGCGCAAAATAGTGATCGTGGGAAAGCCGCTTGTTGAATTAAGTGCTTTAATATCAAACTCAGCGTGTTGTGTATCAGCGCGGCTAAATTGGCGCATAAAGCTTGGCTGACCACCTAGTTGGCTAAACTTATTGATTAAACCCATTTGCTTTATTACAAACATAGCGTTTGGCCACAGGGTAACCCCTGCGCCTATTGAGGAAAAATGACTATTCCTTTCGTATATGGTCACTTTTATGCCTTGTTTTCTTGCAAAAATAGCGAATGCTAAACCTGCAACCCCGGCCCCAATAATAGCTATATGATTAACCTTACTCATTTGCTTATTCCATATTGTTGAAAGACACAATGATTATTTCAAAATCATTTATTGGGATAAATGTGCTACTGTTGGTTTGTTAATCCCATATTGTGAGGCAATAGTGCTAGAGAATATTGATATGCAATGGCTGTTGAGCTTTCAAAAAGTATACGAGCAGCTAAGTTTTAAGCGAGCAGCAGAGCAACGCCAATTGCCAACCTCTAACATTAGCCGACATGTTGCTTTATTAGAGCAAGCCTTAAATATTCGATTATTAGAGCGCACAACTCGTAAAATGACAGCAACAGCAGCAGGAGAGCAGCTTTATCATAGCTTATCTCCTCTTATTATGGCGATGGGTGATGCGCTGAAAGAAGTTCATCAAGTGGGTGATTCGATAGCTGGGCATCTTAAAATAATTACACCTGATCTCCCTTTCATGGCTGAAGCTATAGCTGATTTTTGCCACAAACACCCTAGAATAAAACTGAGTTGCGATACTCAGCTCAATCCTGCAGAGGGATTACTTGAGGGGTTTGATTTGGTACTACGTTTTAGTCGTGGGTCATTAGAAGATTCTGGCTGGGTTGCTAAAGAGTTGCTGCGTTGGCCAAGTTATGTGGTGGCTGCACCCTGTTTACTTGAAAAGTACCCTACTCCAGAATCAATAGATAAACTGAGTAAGTCTCCCTGTATTACTAGTTTATCTGTATTACAAGGAATGCCTTGGCGATTCAAAAAAGCAGGGGCTATTAGTGTCGTATCCAGCTATAAGGTAAACAGCGGGCTAATGGCAAAAGCTGCAGCACTAAAAGGATTAGGATTTGCAATACTCCCCTTGAACGCTTGCCTTACGGAGTTAGAGCAAGGCGATTTGGTTAAAATTAACTTGCCTGATGAGCCCGAGGATTTAGTTTTGCATGCACTTTATTCTGGTCGAAAATACCCTTTAGTGAAAGTAACCGCTTTTTTGGATCATTTGCAGAGTAACTACTGCCAGCTGTTCATATAAAGACATACCCTTTCTAAACTCTCCTCCAAAAGAAACAAAAGAACCACTTTACCTTGCGCTATTTTTAACCAAACCGTAACGGGGGTTTACAGTAACTGCTTAAAACGCGGGCGCTTTTACTGTACTTTATTAACTGATAAGGTGATTAATATTGAGTAGTAAATTGCGCTTTAGAAACGATTTAAACAGGAGTCATTAATGGCAACTACACTGGCGTTTGATGTATACGGGACGCTTATAAACACCCATGGCGTGGTGTCGTTACTTGAAAATATGGTTGGTGATAACGCGCACGCATTTTCAACTACTTGGCGTGAAAAACAACTCGAATATTCGTTTAGGCGTGGCTTAATGCAAAACTACGTGCCGTTTTCGGTGTGTACTGAGCAGGCACTTAATTATGCGTGTTTACTGCACAAGGTAACTTTAAGCGATGAGCAAAAAGCACAGTTATTAGCGCGTTATAAAACCCTACCCGCATTCGATGACGTTAAAGCAGGGCTTGAGAGCTTAAAAGCACAAAACTATCGGTTGTTTGCGTTTTCTAATGGTGCGGCCAGTGCGGTAAATACCTTGCTCGAAGCCGCAGGTATAAGTGAGCTTTTTGAAGGCGTAGTGAGCGCCGATGACATTAAAACCTTTAAACCCAACCCCGGTGTTTATAGTCATTTATTACGCGAGGCACATTCAACCGGCGCTAATACCTGGTTGATATCGAGTAACCCATTTGATGTTATTGGGGCGTTATCGCACGGTATGCGTGCTGCGTGGATACAGCGCTCAAATGAGGCTATTTTTGATCCCTGGGAGCTTGAGCCTACAATAACGGCGTGCGATTTACATGATTTAAAAACCAAGCTGGCAAGTAATAACGAATGATTTAGTTGGCAGGGGTTAAACTACAGTAATGAAAGGCTAGGTTTGCGCTTACAAACCTAGCCGTTTTTAGTCTTTAATTGCAATGGCAATTTCTATTTCGTTACTGTTTTTATAATACTCAAAATCACTGGTGTAAGTACGTTCATAGCGGCAATCGTCTGAGCTGAAGTATTGCCAAATTTCACCCCATAAATCTATTACTGCATCGGGCATTTCACCCTCACCTTTAAATACCAAATAACGCCCAGCTTGGGTGGTTACTTTTTTAGCTTCAGGGAGTTTAATTGATAAATTATCGCAGCAGGCAATTACGTCAAAATCGCCAGTGAGATCGCTTTCGTAATTAGTATACACACCATATACTTTGGTGTTTTGGGTGAGGCTGTTGGCAAACTTTTCACCAAATTTTTGCCAAAGTTCAGCTATATTTGCAGTGCCAGCGTTCATTTCATTAGCGTTGCAGGTTCTTACTTTTAAGCCGATTAAGGTCTGACTTGCTAGTTGCTTTACTTCCATCATGACGTCCTTTAGCGTTAATACAAACACCAACGTAACAGAAAAACCGCCAATACTTTAAGTTTTGTATTAAATATTTCATAAACAGTGATTATTAACCTCAATTGCATATTTATTGTTCATATTTAAATAGATGGTAATGGCTAAACATGGCTTTGCTACCGCTAAAATAATTTACTTAACTTTCTCTTTTTTAAGTTTATTTTTTGTATGTAATGCTTGTCGTTTAATAGTGAAGTTTATCGATTTTAGTTAAAAATATACGACAAGCTTATTAGCTCTAATTTAAAAAAAGTTGCTATCTAATCTTTTTTCACTATTGTAAATGGAAATCATTATCATTAAGATCCTTGCACCTAAAAAGTGTACTCAAGGAATGTTGATGTGTCTCAATCTCAAGTGTTAAATATTAATACCATTGAAAAACAGGCTGTATTTGAACAAAGCGGCTTGCCCCCACAATTCAATTTAGAGCAGTTCATTAATTATCAAATAGCGTCATTGCAAGGGCTGTCGGCAGTACAGCAAGCGATGGCTAAAGCCCAAAAGCCATTTTCAGGTGTGTCGGTAAATACGTTAGCAAAAGTAGTAAACGATGTTGATTTATCACAGCCATTGGCTGACTTTCCGGCGGTGCTTGAAGAGCTAAAAGGCGTATATTTAGATCATGCTGTGTATTTTCATCATCCGCGTTATATGGCTCATTTAAACTGCCCTGTAACCTACCCTGCTGTTGTGGCCGAACATATTATTGCTGCTATTAATACCTCAGTAGATACGTGGGATCAAAGTGCAGGCGCGACGTTAATCGAACAAAAGCTGATTGATTGGACATGCCAAAAAGCGGCATTGCCAAGCACTGCCGATGGAGTATTTACTAGTGGCGGCACACAATCAAACTTAATGGCAATGTTAGTTGCTCGTGAAGTGGCTGTTAGCCGATATGCGCCAGAACATCAGGTAAAACTTCAGGGCTTACCAGCTGTTGCCTCGCGCTTTAAAATTTACTGCTCTGAGGTGGCGCATTTTAGTATTCAAAAAGCGGCGGCGTTACTGGGCTTAGGTTACAACGCTGTGGTGCCGGTGGCTACAAACAGCGAAATGCAAAT
This sequence comes from Pseudoalteromonas sp. S1608, assembly GCF_005887265.1. Taxonomy (GTDB): domain Bacteria; phylum Pseudomonadota; class Gammaproteobacteria; order Enterobacterales; family Alteromonadaceae; genus Pseudoalteromonas; species Pseudoalteromonas undina. The sequence goes on along the minus strand of NZ_PNDK01000015.1, from coordinate 126,445 downwards.
GGATATGCAGGCACTTAAAACAGCCATAGCAACAAGCAAAGCGCAAGGTAATTTACCCATTGCAGTGGTTATTACCGCAGGCACAACCGATTTTGGCTCAATCGATCCAATCCATAATATTGCCATGCTAGCTAAAGAAGAGCAGCTATGGTGCCACGTAGATGGCGCTTATGGCGGCGGTTTGTTGGTGAGTGAGCACCATCGCAATGCGCTTAATGGCATTGAGTTGGTTGATTCAATAACAATTGATTATCACAAATCATTTATGCAACCGGTTAGTTGTAGTGCCTTTTTATTAAGCGACAAACGTCATTTTAGCCACATTACTTTATATGCCGATTATTTAAACCCATTAGCAGAGGCCGGAAATGGCACGCCTAATCTGGTAGATAAAAGTCTGCAAACCACTCGCCGTTTTGATGCCTTAAAGTTATGGCTAACACTGCGCACCACTGGAGAAGCACCACTTGGCCGCGCGTTCGATAAAGTTATTGGTCTTGCGCGCCAAACTCATATTGTACTTAACGACCACCCCGACTTTGAAGTAGTTAACTACCCCGAGCTTAGTGCCTTGGTATTTAGATTTGCCCCTGATGATTTAAAACATGACCTTGATTTACTCGACTCTTTAAACCTGCATGTACGACAAACGTTTTTAAAAACCGGTGAAGCCATGATTGCCCGTACAAAAATAAATGGTCGTCATTATCTTAAATTTACATTGCTTAATGCGCAGTGCCAATTATCTGATGTACGCGCTGTTATTGAGCAAATTAGCCACATTGCATGGCAAACTTATAGGGAAATTGCATAATGGATAATCAACCTTACGATTTTATAGCTATTGGCCTTGGCCCATTTAACTTATCTTTAGCGTGTTTAAGTGAACCGCTCGAAGATGTAAAAAGCCTGTTTTTGGAGCAGCGCAGTGAGTTTGATTGGCACCCTGGAATGATGCTAGAAGGCGTTACATTACAAACTCCGTTTATGTCGGATTTAGTAACCATGGCGGATCCAACCAGCCAGTATAGCTTTTTAAATTATGCCAAATTAAATAATCGCTTATACCCGTTTTATATTCGCGAAAGCTTTTTTTTATTGCGCCGTGAATACAACTTATATTGCCAATGGGTTTGCTCGCAGCTTTCAAATGTTAACTTTGAACAAACAGTCACTCACGTTGAATTTTGCCCGCAAAGTGAGTGTTATACCGTTAGCTGTAACACCCCTAATGGTATGCAACATTATGTGACTCGCCATATTGTTTTGGGCACAGGGCCTGCACCGTATATTCCTGATTGCGCTGTGCAAAGTAACTCAAATAACGTAATGCACAGTAGCGATTTTTGTCATCGGCTTGATGAATTAAAGGCAGCTAAACGGGTTACTGTGGTAGGGGCTGGGCAAAGTGCAGCAGAAATTTACCACACTTTATTGCAGCAAGCAGTACCGCAAGGTTTGCAGTTAGATTGGATAGCACGCTCACCGCGCTATTTTCCGCTTGAGTATACTAAGCTCACCCTTGAAATGACCTCTCCTGAGTATGTAGATTACTTTTATAATTTAAAAACTGAGCAGCGAGATTGGCTCAATCAAAACCAAAAAAATCTATTTAAAGGCATTAATGGCGATTTAATTAACGACATTTTCGACACCCTCTACGCGCAAAGCCTTGATGGGCCAATTTCTACTACATTTAAAACTAACAGCAGGCTAACAGGCACTCAAAAAGTAGGTAAGCGTTTACTGACTGAGTTTTATCATCAGGAGCTTGAGCAGCCCTTTTCAATAGAAACCGACTTTTTAATTTGCGCCACGGGCTTTAAATATCAGCGCCCTGCTTTTTTAAATAATATTGCCCACCAATTACCCCAAGATGAGCAAGGTCGTTATTTGGTAAGCCGTGAATATGCGGTAGATAGCGAACAAAAACGTATTTTTGTACAAAATGCCGAGCAGCATACTCATGGTTTTGTAACTCCAGATTTAGGTATGGCTTGCTATCGTAATAGTATTATTTTACGTGAAATTTTAGGTTATTCGCCTTATCAGGTTGAGCAAAAAATTGCTTTTCAAAACTTTGATTTAAGTGATGTAACCCTATCAGCACAACAGCAGAGTAGCGCCGCATGAGTCTTCGTTTAGCGCTAATTTTGCTGACGGTTATTTCGGTGGTATGCGATACCTTGTTGCTACCGTTTTATCCGCAATTTTTTGCTAGTGAATTTGCTATTAGTAACGCCACGTTAATCGGCCTCTTTGTGGCTAACTGTTGTATTACTGTAATGCTGGCTTTACCACTATGGGCTAAGGTCGCTAAAAAATACAATGAGTTGGCTTTGTGGTTAGTAACCCAAGTAGTAGCCGCTGGTTTTGGCCTGCTTTGCTACTTTGCGACCAATGTGTGGGAGTTTTGGATTTACTACCAACTTATGTTGGTGCTAAAGGCAAGCTACCTACTTATATACCCATTTGCACTGCGATTAGAGCAACAAACTAAGCATTTATCTATTATTGGTTTGTTTTCTGTATTGATGCATTTTGGTGCGATTGGTGGTGCTTTAATTGGTGGTTACTTCTTTAGTTTAGCAGAGCCACGCTATGCGTTATTACTCAGTAGTGCCGGTGACCTAGTTCAGGTTTTATTATGCGCCTACTTAATGTATTCATTAAAAACAGGTATTTATCAGCAAGCAATAGCGACTGAAAAACCGCGAGAACGTATTCCCTATTTTATTTGGCAATTTTGCTTTTTAAGTGTGGTGGTTTATTTTAGCGCGTTTTTAATTCGCCCCTTCTTTACTACTCATTGGCAAGCATTAAACGCACAAAGCAGTACGTTGCAAAGCGCTGTTGTATACGCCATTCCTGCCTTTGCCGCGCTTGTTATGCTGGTTTTTAACCATTTCAGGCAGCATTTACCACTGCCAATATTAAGCCGCACGAGCACTTTGTTATGTGCACTTATTTTAGGGGCGCTTGGGCTTTATTTACAAGCGCAGGAGTCGGTTGGGTTAGTGATTTTATCACGTGTTTTATATGGTTTTGCGCTATTTCAAGTGATGGTACTGCTAGAGGTAATGCTATTTGCTAAAAGTGAGCCTGCACATTACGGCAGCGACTTTGCCAAAGTGCACATAGCTCAAAATATCGGGGTTATTTTAGCGTCGTTACTAGTGGGTATGAGCGTAGAGCATCTTTCAACAACGGTTGTGTTTTACTTTGCTGCCATTGGCTTTGCAAGCCTTGCCTTTATTTTGCTTTGGCGGGTTAAGGCTGTTGCTCGAACTGCGCGTTCAGCGTCTTAGTTTTTAAGATTTATTGGAGTTTTTATGTATTTTTCATCTTTTGTAACCACCCTACAGCATACCGGCAAAGTGACGATGCGGTTATTACAGCAAACAGATATGCCAACAGTTTGCGATTGGCTTAAGCAACCGTATGCGCACTTTTGGGGGATGCAGCAGCAAACCGAGCAACAAATAACTAAAGCGTATCAAGATATTTTTGTTACGCCTCATCATCAGGCATATGTGATCGAGCAAAATAATAACCTATTGGCTTTAGTTGAGCTTTATAGCCCTGAGCACGAAAGCTTAATGAAAGCGGCGTACGAGGTGGAACCTAATGATGTGGGTATGCATATTTTATTAGCGCCTAACACGGCACCTAAGCGCCATTTTAGTTTTGAAATGATGCAGTGCGTGCTGCAAAGTATTTTTGCTCAAAACAGTGCCGCCCGTGTTGTGGTTGAGCCCGACATTGCTAATAGTAAAATTCATACTTTAAATAAACGTTTGGGATTTGTGCACACCCAGCAAATTCAACTAGGCGAAAAAGCCGCTTATTTAGGCTTTTGTAATAAAGCAGCCTTTGATAGGCACAGCCAACTATTTACTGATTCGTTAGCACCTTTGCAAACTGATTACGTGATACAGCCACATTGGCAATGGGCAAATCGGCATTTACAAGCTAAAGCACTCACCGAGCTAGTGCACGAGCGTTTATTGGCCGCAGAGACAACAAAGCAAGGCTTTAAAGTGAATGTTGAAGGCGGTTACTTTATTTTTAATGGCCGTGCTATGGCACTGAATCATATAGATATAGACGAGCCAAGCTTATGCTTTTACAACCTTAACGAAGAGCTGCAGCCGCTAGATGTGTTGCACTTTTTTAGTATGCAAGGGCCTGCGCTAGGTTTAACGGGTAAGCGCCTTGCCACCTACCTTGAAGAGCTAAATGCTACTTTAGCCAGTGCGTGCTTCAAACGCGAAAATAACACCTTAACAGCGGCGCAGTTAGCTAATTTAGGGCTGCAAAAAATAGAAGCCGCAATGAGTGAAGGGCATCCTGCCTTTGTTGCTAATAATGGCCGCATTGGTTTTAGTAAAGCTGACTTTTTACGTTATGCGCCAGAAGTAGGCAAACCGTTTAAAGTACTGTGGTTAGCAGCGCAAAAAACGGTATGCGACTTTGCCCATAGTGAATACTTTGCCGATTACCCAAGCCATATAAGTGATGAACTAGATTTAACCACCCGAGATACGTTCAACAAAGCGCTAAAAGCTCAAAACCTAAACCCCGATGATTACTTACTCATTCCTGCTCACCCTTGGCAGTACCAACACAAATTGAGTGTGGTATTTGCAAATGAGTTGGCAAATCAGCGATTAGTGTATTTAGGTGAAGGTGACGATTTATATCAAGCGCAACAATCAATTCGGACCTTATATAATTGCTCGCACCCGCATAAGCCGTATTTAAAAGTGGCGTTGTCTATTTTAAATATGGGATTTATGCGTGGCTTATCGCGTGCTTACATGGCGGTGACTCCTGCCATTAACGATTGGGTATTTGCTAAGGTTAGCCAAGATCAACAACTCGCAGGCGCTAATTTTACAGCGCTTAGAGAATACGCCACCTTAGGTTATGCCCATCATACGTTTGAGCAAAGCGCGCTAGGTGATACACCCTATCGTAAAATGTTTGCCTGCTTATGGCGAGAAAACCCAAACCATAATTTAAATAGTGATGAACAACTGACCACTATGGCAGCGTTATTACACTTAGATAACAATGGCCAAAGTTTAGTGGGCGAATGGATAGCACAAAGTGGTTTGAGCACGCAGCAGTGGTTACGTGCCTACTTTAATGCCTATTTAACTCCGCTAGTACATTGCTTTTACGCGCATAAATTAGTGTTTATGCCCCACGGCGAAAACCTCATTTTAAAGCTTAAAAATTCGGTGCCAGTGGGCGCATATATGAAAGACATAGGTGAAGAGGTTGCTTTACTTAATAGCACTGAAGTATTGCCTGCAGGGGTTGAACGTATTCATGTTTCTATGCCTAAAGAACTTGAGTTATTAAGTATATTTACCGATGTATTTGACTGCTTCTTTAGATACTTAGTGGCAATTTTAGTGCGAGAAGAGCGTATTACAGAGCATGACTTTTGGCAGTGTGTTACGCAAAGTGTTAAAGCGTATCAACATGCTAACCCTGCTTTAAATGAGCGATTTAAAGAGTATGACTTTTTTAGTGATGAGTTTGCTCACTCTTGTTTAAACCGCTTACAGTTAGGTAATAATGAGCAAATGGTTGATTTAACCGATCCGGCGGGTAGTTTGCAGTTTGCTGGTAACTTAAACAACCCCGTATCGGCAAAGCTGTATGGCTAAACCGATTACCCTTGCGCAGTTTTTATATTGCCAACAACCCGTGCAACGAACTTTTAAACCGAGCTTATTATTAGTGCGCGCTTTAACTGTTCGTTGTAAGGCGCAGTACCCGACTGCGCCTAAGCAATTTATTAGTCGGCATTTGTATTTGCAGCTTTGTTGGCAAGCTATTTACGCTTATTGCTATTGGTTTGCTTGCAAACAAAGTACGGCAGATCCCATTAACATGCCGTTAGCGGTAAATGGCGCTTATTGTCGTGGGTTTAACCTGAATAATGGCGTGTTAGTAAGTAAAACTGAGCAAACCAAAGCGTTTACTCATTTTATAAGCCAAGTTGGTGAATGGGTAAATACCGACTATGCACTTGGTAAAAAAGAACAAGCTCGGTTATTACTCGATTCATTAAGTAGCGCCATTGAGCGAGCTCATAGCTTAGACCTTGCTACTACTTTACATATCAACAATTGCCATCGTCAGCTGCACACCCTTATTTGTGAACACTTTAATATTGATGCGCCATTTACTGAAAAACCCCAGCGTTTAACCTGTTGCCGCTATTATTTAGCCGGTTATAGCAAATGCCAAACCTGCCCTAAAAAGGATATTAAAACCAATGAACCAACGTCTTAAAACGATTGATCTTGCGCGTGGTGCGAGCGTTTTTATTATGATTATTGTGCATACCTTATGGATGTATGCCTCCACAACGCTTCAAAGTGAAAGCGCATTTGGTACGGTTGTGCATATACTTGGCAAAGGCACCGCCTCGTTTTTGGTGGCAATGGGGCTATCTATGGCGCTTTCGCGTAGGCAAACACCCTTGCTGTTAATTAAGCGAGGTTTACAGCTTTTACTGCTTGCCTATTTAATGAATGCGGCCAAGTTTTGGCTGCCTATTGAAGTATTTAATACCATGCCCGAGGCGTTTATAAATGCTTATGGCTGGCAAAGTCCGCTCAGTGCTGGGCAGTTACAATTTATAGTGTTAACAGGTGATATTTTACAACTGGCTGGAGTTAGCTTATTGCTGTTTGGTGTGCTTAATATTGCCCGTTGGAAAACAATATGGATTGCGGTTTTAGCCATTGCAATTGCAGTTATGAGCCAGTTTGTGAGGGGGCAGCAATTTACGCTTTCACCTTATATTAGCGATTTGTTTTTTGCTAATAACTATCAGGTGTATTTTCCGGTTTTTCCTTGGATAAGTGCGATATTAACGGGATACGTACTGGGTCGTTTATACCTTAGTAACCAACAAAATGCCGATTACTTATATAAAGTATGTGCACAACTTGGTGTTGCTTTACTTGTTATTGGTGGCATATGGTTAGCCATTGATTTTAAAGGGCAGTTTGGCAACTTTTTCCATTTAAATGGCGGCGGTATTAGCTATTTAATTGGCTTAAATTTATGTGCACTAGCGGCTATACAGTTTATTTTTGCTGATAAATATAATGGCCCTATTACACGTGCTCTTTTATATGCCAGTAAACATGTAACCGCGCTCTATGTTATTCAATGGGTACTTATTTGCTGGTTTATGGGGGCGCTTGGTTATCATACCCTCAGCCTTTGGCCGACACTTTGTATGATGGTACTGATGACTTTACTTACTTTTGCTGTGCATAAGGTTTATTTAAAAAGCAAACAGAGCCTCACAGACATTACGCAAAAAGCTAAACGTACAGCTTAAGCTGTAAAGGGGCTTTACGGGCGCTGATTTAGGTGCCCTAGCCTGATTTTATTGCGTCAATAACGCAATGCATACGCTTTGCTAACGGCCTATTTCGGTGATGGCACACATAAATATTTTCGCTAATTGGTTTGGTTAAATGATGCGTTTTAATAAGCGCAGGTTTATTAAAAGCACTTACTGCGTGTGCGGGTAAAACCGTAAAACCCAGCCCTAAACTTACCGGCTCCAGTATTAAACTTATTTGGTTAGAAAACCCCGTTTGCTTAATTTGATCAACATGTTCAAATTCACTGTAGTTTTCGCTAAGTAAAAGCTGCGCATGATGTTTTGCATCGGGGTGGCTAATAAAGCCAAGCTCACATAAAACCTCCCACGTTGGGTTTTCTATATGTGCGGGCGTTACTAATAATAGGGATTCTTTACCAATTTTGTGGCTGGTAACTTCACTAAGGGTAGGCGCTTGAGTTAAAAAGCCAATATCGGCACTATGATTGGCCACCGCTTGTTCAACATTGGTATTTGGAGCAAAGCGGTAATCTATAATTAGCTTCTTGTGCTCTACTTGCAGTGCTAATAGTTGATTGTAAAACTTTAACCCGCAACTGCCTGGCGACTGTATTTTTACTAAACCGCTGTAAGGTGAATCATCTTTTAATTGCTGCTCTAAAAACTGCCATTCTTTTAATAATAAGCTGCCTTGCTGATACAAGTTTTGCCCATGTACGGTAAGCGTAAATTGTTTACCGTGGCGCTCAAGCAAGGCGCAATCTACTTGCTGCTCTAACTTTTTTATATGTTGGCTTACGCCTGACTGGGTCATATAAAGGCGCTCGGCGGTTTGGGTAAAGTGATTTACCTCAACTAAAGTACAAAACGTGTTTAACCATGTCGGGTTTATCATTACAAAATATACTCAAAATGATGATTAATGATAATTTTACTTAATGTTGGTCAGTTCGTAAACTCACTCCATCAACTAAACATAGTTAAGTAGGAGTATTTATTATGAGTCATACATATCCACGTAGTTTTTCGCACATTGGTATTTCAGTTCCCGATGTTGAAAAAGCCGTAGAGTTTTACACTAAGGTGATGGGCTGGTACACCATAATGGAGCCTACCGTGATCACTGAAGACAACAGCCCAATTGGCGAAATGTGTACCGATGTATTTGGTCCAAATTGGGAAAAATTCAAAATAGCGCATCTTTCAACAGGCGACCGTATTGGTGTAGAAATTTTTGAATTTAAAGACCAAGAAAACCCTAAAGACAACTTTGAATACTGGAAGACCGGTATCTTCCACTTCTGTGTACAAGACCCAGATGTAGAAGGCTTAGCGGATCGTATTGTTGCTGCAGGTGGTAAAAAACGTATGCCAGAGCCACGTTACTACTACCCTGGCGAAAAGCCGTACCGCATGATCTACATGGAAGACCCGTTTGGTAACATCCTTGAGATTTACAGCCACAGTTACGAGCTTATATATAGCGCAGGCGCATACTAAAAGCATTTAGCTAAAAACAAAAGCTGCAGTATTTATTACTGCGGCTTTTTTATTTGAATAGCTTTAGTAATTAGCTAAGTAATACGTCGGATATTGGCATTTTGAAAAAGTAACTACATTTTATTATTGGTGTGATGTAACATCTTTACTATTCTTACACATACCTTTGAAAAGTTTTTCATCTATATTTTTGCGCTTAATAGCATCGTATATACTGAATAAATTTTTCCTGTCGGTCTGTTCTGCGTTTGTACCAACCGTAAAATTTTGATTAATCACAGTACAGCCATATATTGGACCCGATTCACCTAGGCCACCCACATACACAGTTCTTGTTTCTCCATCGTCTGTAGTATCTTTATCTTTTAATGAAGAGTCTTCGCTTATGGGCGTTCTTTCATTCGTATTACTCACTTCAAAGTATTGTATTTGACTGTTTTCAATCCAGCCCTCGTTGGCATCCATTTGTGTAACGAGTATACCGGATGGTGGTATTTCATATACCCGAGAGCCATCTTCGTATTTCGGTGGATGCCCGTTTGGTGCATTAAATATTATGTATAGAGAGCCAACATAATTTTCAGGTATAAGGTAAATTACGGGTTCACTTTTTTTTACCTCTGTACAGGCTGATAATAACGATATCATTGAACCAAAAAACAATATTTTAAAAAAGTGTGCTTTAAAGATGAGTTTCATCGAGTCGCCTTTTTACTTAAGTAAGCCATTAAAACAGTTTTCTAAACTCGCTTTTTCAAGCAGCATACAATGACCACTATTTGCTGGAATAGAAGTAAAACGATAATTCCAATCCGCTATTTTATGAAAGCTTAATTTAGGGTATTTATTTGCCTGTCTAAATAGTTCATCGCCTACGGTCCCTTTAAAACTACCATTATTGTTGAGAGGCAAGCGGAGTGCGCTTACAATCATTGGGTAATCAGCGTTGAGAGATAAGCTTAGTGGTGGCGCACCTTTGCGAACATGTATACCAAGAGAGATAGCTCGCCCACCAGGACCAACAATAAATGCTTCACAATTAGGAAAAGCATCGCCAGTGATATAAGTAACTATATCCATGTGACCGCTAACAGTATCAATGTCTATAATAATTTTATACTTAACATTTAAAGTTGGCACGTATGAAAAGTCTAATCTTTCTTGCATCTGAGGAGAACCTGGCATTGCGTGATTAACTCCTCCGTATTGGCCGTCTAACTGATACTGATAAATACTATTATTAGTTGGAGGTTTTTCTTTGAGGGTAACACGCCCTTTTGGTGCAAGGTTACCAGAATATATTCTTTTCTTATCTTCCCACGGTGCTTTTGATGGATCTGATATTGTATCAATAGAACTAATTTTACTATTTTTTGTAGAAAGCCGTAGACGATGCCAAATCCTTGAGGTCGTAGGTTTAATACCACTAGGTTTTAGCGAAAACCCTCGATTATCTCCTTCAAACATTGGTCCAGACCAGCCAAAGTCTTTTTCAGGGTGAAATGAGCATATATTAATTTCGTAGTTTGCTAATTGAATAGCTATAACCTTAATTCCATTTATTGATAATTAAAAATCCGTTTCGATAATAGTAACACCAGCTTAAGAGCATAACAATTCTGTAAAAGCTTCAAAAGCACAGTATTATTGTTTGTTATCAATAAAGAATTACACGTGTTATGTAAACAAAGCCGCAGTATTTATTACTGCGGCTTTTTGTGCCTAAAAAGAATACATTGCCTAGATATGTTAGTGCTGATAACGTGATAAAACAAAACTACTTATAACTCCATGTTTGAAATTAAGGACAATAATGAACATTTTATTGGAAGATATTACCTCTGCTAATTACGAAGAGGTATGCGATTTAGACGTTACCAAAGCGCAACAAGATTACGTAGCGAGTAATATGTGGTCGTTAGTTGAGGCGCACTACAATAGCGGACATACCTGTAAAGCTATTTACCAAAATAATGAGCCTGTAGGCTTTTTTATGTGGGTGCAAGAAACCCCTACAAAGGTTTCTATTTGGCGTTTTATGGTAGATGAACATCATCAAAATAAAGGTATTGGCCGCCAAGCACTATTCATGGCAATTGCAGAGATTAAAACGACTTCTAAGCTTGAACAAATCGAGATTTGTTATAACCCGCAAAACCCTGTAGCTAAGGATTTTTATTCTAGTTTTGGGTTTGAAGAAGTTGGCCTAGATGAAGACGAAGAAGATATGTTAGCCATTATTAATATAAAAAGTTAACCCAATTTTGTTTAGCGCGTTGCTTATTGCCATAAAAATTAGTGCTTAGTAAGGTGTGGAGGATGTTGCAGTGCTAATTTTTTTAGCTGTGTAATGCATGAAAGCGCTAAGTCATGATATTCATCATCGCTATACAATATCTCGTTTAGCAGATTAATAGATTGTATGAGTGCATTGTGCGCAGCACTTTGTTCGTCTAAAAAGTGAAGTGTGGAATAAAGGCGCTCTGTAAGTGAGGTAATTTGTATGATTTGCTGTTTATTCGCACAGTTATACATTTGAGCTAACAAGGACGCACTTTCAAGTGCACACCCCAAGTACGGCAATGCTTGTGCAAATTGGTATCGTTTAAACAGCGCTTCGCCACTTAGCTGCGCATTTTGAATATCTATAATTGCTTGTTCTGGTTGACATAAAACATGTTGTTTGTGTCGAGCACATAAAAAAGGTAATGCCATGGTACGTTCCATATCTGTTTATTTTTTAAGACTGTAAAACAGAAACCCCAAAACATCAAATGATAATTGTTTTTATTTGCATTTGTAGGTTTAAAGCAGTTTGTTGTGTATACTAACTTCATTGTTTTGATTCTTATTTTTATAAAAACCGATATGAAAAACCCATTTTTAGCACTTGTTTTACTCAGTGGATTATCAGGCTGCAGTATAAACACAGTATCAGTATCTCAAAATTCATCCTTGTATAATTACGGGCTTTATAATGCAAATGGCCAGCGAGTTAATTCAATATTGTCAGAATCCACGCTTTTGAATGCCGATGTTGTTTTAGTCGGTGAATGGCATACACACCCCGGTGTGCACTTATTTCAGGCTGAGCTGTTTCAGCAATTAAGCACGCAAAATAAGCCTATTGCTCTATCGCTTGAGCAATTTAGCCGCGCTGATCAGCAAACACTAAACCTATACCTTGAGAGTAAAATTGGCGAACAATACTTAATTGATAACACTAAGGCTTGGCCTAATTATAAGAGCAATTATCGTGCGTTAGTGGAATTAGCGAAGATGCAAAATAGCGATGTGATAGCTGCAAATGCGCCTAAACATATTGTTACCTGTATTGGTCGCCAAGGTATTAATTATATTAATAAACTCGACCCACAACAGCGTAGTTTTATTGCAAAAGAGATAGATACTTCTCCAAGCCTTTATAAAGAACGCTTTATGCAATCCATGCATCATGGAACGGCGAGTAAAAACGAAAAACTTTACGCCGCGCAAGTTACTTGGGATGAAACCATGGCTGAGTCTATCGTTAACCATATTAGTGAAAATAAGGGCACACAGGTTATACATTTAGCCGGTGACTTTCATGTGAGAAATGGTGAAGGCATAGCGCGGGTAATTAAGCGAATTGCCCCAGAGCTCAATGTTGTATGGGTTTCGCCAGTATCAAAAGTACAATCTGAGCAAAATGGTTATCAATTAGAAGTTAACGCTTTGCCTGCTCGTTATGTGCAAAAAGCACATCAACAAGCGGCATTCAAAGCTTTAGTCAAGCGAGGCGAGAAAACACAGTGCCAATAAGAGGTTGGCACTGTGTTTGTGTAATACACTTTTTAATATTTACTTAAGCGTAAATGTGCCTTTCATCATGGCGTAATGGCCAGGAAAAGAACAAAAGAAAGTGTAATCGGTTCCGGCGGTTAAGCCGCTGGTTTTAAAAGTAACTACGGTTGTTTTGCCGCCGCCAATAATGTCTGTAGCACCAATCACGCGACTATCATTAGGCTTTATGTAGTGGTTGCTAAGCCCTGCTGCGTTGCCATCTGTGATAATACCTTGCATGTTTTGTTCAGTAGATAGCACCCAGTTATGACCCATTACATTGGCAGGTAATTTACCGGTGTGGCAAGGGCGTGTTGATCTTTGATGGTTGAATTTGCAGCAGTGTGCTTGGTTTTTAGGCAAGGCAGAGCCTATGAAGTGTGGTTATTCCACATAAATAGGCGATAACGAAGCATAAACACCAAACATGCGCTGCCCTTCGGGTTCTGCCTAGGGGCGATAAACTCTTTGTTGCTCGATTTTTACTTAGCCCACTAGGTTACAAATCACGCGCCGCGATTTAATCGCCCCTAGATTGAACAAATTTCAATCCGCAAAGTTCAACACGCCCTAAGCTTTACGGTCACTTGTTTACAGCTTTTAGGGGCGCTTAGTGTTTTAGTTGAAAACTGCATCATATCGTTTGCATCTATATTTAGTGTGCATTCGTCTGCATATGCAGTATTGGCACTCAGTAGCAGTGTAGTGCTGAGTAAGGCTATTAATTTTTTCATATTGTCTGTGCTAGTTGGTTTGAGCTGTTTCGTGCTTGATTTGTTAGGGCTACAAGTACTTTTCGCACGGCTAATGGGCTATCGCACTCGTTCGCAAAATTAATAAAGTAATTACGCTTGTGGCTTTGTATATAAAAGCCTGTGGGTAGTAGGCCGCTCATTATTGGAGTGTTATCAGCTACACTGTAGTGCTGCATTAATATCAGCGACATAGCATCTTGATGATCTTCATTCATATGAGTGATCATGCTTTGCTGCTGGCTTTCATCCCACTTTTTAGGCTGAGCTTGCCACTCGTTTTGCTCAAGCCAAAATATTTTTCCAAAACCGCCAATATAACGCACCCGTACTACATCTAATTGCCAAAGCTGAAAATCATGCGCATTGCGATAGCTTGCAGCCTCAGGGTACAAAGCTATATATTTATCAAGTAGCACTTCGCTTTGCTCTTTTGCCACAATAGAGCCATCACCTACGAGTGTTACTCGCCCATGTTCGTTTTGATCGCCATAATCGGCGGCATCAAAAATAGTCAGACTCATGCGTGAGTCCTGTTTTAAATTTTTGGTATGCTGAGCTATGTCACTAATAAAAAAGTAGATGCGACCTTGTTCGTCACACATATAAGGTGTAACAGAGCCAAACGGATAGCCGCGTAAATTATTTGAAATGGTCGACATTACGCCGGCATGGGTTTTAAAAACGAGCGTACGTGCGTCGTTTAATGCTTGCTCTCTCATGAAAACTCCTGACGTTGAGAAAAAACCATGGGCGCATCGTTATAAGGATGAGGGTTAACGTGCAATTTCATGGCGTACATTTGTTGTAAGTTTTGTGCTGTTAAAACGGTATTTATAGACCCGCTTTGCAGCACTTTTTGGTTGTGTAATAAAATAGCGTTGGTTGCATAAAGGCTTGCTAAATTAAGATCGTGTATAGCAATAATGGCGCTGTTTCCTTGCTCTACAAAGGTTCTAACACAGCTAAGTAAAGTATGTTGATGACGCATATCTAGCGCTGATGTTGGCTCATCGAGCAACATTAATTTATGCTCAGTTTGCGCAGTAAAAGCATCTAACTGGGCTAATGTGCGTGCCATATGAACACGTTGTTGCTCACCGCCCGAAAGCGCACTCATTCGACGTGTTAGGTAATGGGTTAAATCCATAAGTGAGGCATATTTTTGAACTTTATTGGCTTGTGTTTTAAGAGACTCTGTATAGGGATAGCGGCCCATAGCAATGAGTTCAAATACACTAAAATCAAAGCCAACATGGTTACTTTGCATCATTACAGCGCGCTTGCTAGCTAATTGCTCTTTAGAAAATGAATGCAAAGGTTTGGTATTAAATAGTATATCTCCCTCAAAGGGATGCATGCCTGCCAAAGTATGCAGTAAGGTCGATTTACCTGCGCCATTTTCGCCTATCAGTGCGACAAGTTGTCCTGCTTGGATATTGCCGCTAATACCCTCTAAAACACGATGGGTGTTAAAGCCTATATTGAGGTTGTTAAACGTGATCATGACCAATCTCGCTTATTTTTAATGATCAAATATATAAATAGTGGAGCCCCAAGTAACGCCGTTATAATGCCTATCGGTAGCTCCGCAGGCATAACAACCAAGCGTGCTAACCAATCTGAAAGTAACAACACTATGACACCTAAAAGCATACAGAGTGGCAGCATATTTCGTAAATGAGGCCCAACCATTAGGCGTGCAATATGAGGGACAACTAAACCAACAAAGCCAATTAAACCTGTTAGCGCAACCACCGCACCTACGCCCAATGCCACTAATATAATGACGTATAATTTAAGCTTGCTGGTATCGACTCCTAAGTATTGAGCTTGTGATTCACCGATAAGGAGTAGATTCATTGGCTCTTTTAATCGCCATAGCCCGATAAGGCTCAGTAAAAGCAAAGGACTCGCCTGTTTTATATTATCCCAGCTCGCACCGCCTAATGAGCCCATGGTCCAATAGTTAATTAACCGCAGTGCGCTGTCATCGGCATAAAAACTTAATAATCCAATAACAGCGAATGCCAATGCATTAATGGCGACACCGACTAATATAAGCGTATTTATATTAATTTGTTTTTGTTGTTTTGAGACTAAATATACCAGCGACGTTACTGAGAGTGCGCCCAAAAATGAGGCATAAGGTAAGTAGTGTTGGGCGTTAAAATTAAATTGTGCACTAAGGGCGATAAAAGCAACCGCGACCATTGCAGCGCCTGCGCTTATACCAATAATAGAGGGATCAGCAAGCGGGTTACGACATAGCGCTTGGGTTGCAGCCCCTGTTTGTGCAAGTACTAAACCTACCATCACTGCAAGGACAAAACGAGGCAGACGTATTTGTGTAACCACATTGATTTGTAGCGCATCAAATTGACTAAAATGTTCAGGAGCTAGCCATGCAATAGCTAAGCGCCAATCCCATCCTGCGGCTCCATAGCCTATGCTAAGTAATGCTAAAGCAAAAATGCAGCCATAACTTAATAGCATCCACTTATGCGGGTTACTCAGTGTTATGGCGTTAAAACGATTCAAAGTTAACGTGCTCATAAGCGTGTTTTATACTCATGCAATGCTTGAATCGCGGTTGCAATACGCGGCGACATGCCCAGTGAAAGTAAGCTGTCCATGACCAGTAATTGACACTCTTGCGCTGCTTTTAATAAACGAAGTGTAGGCTGTTTACAAAAGGCTTGTTTCCCACCAAGGCTTTGCACAACATGCGCTGGCGCCACTAAAAAATCGGGCTGACTTACAGCCAGTACTTCACTGTTAATTGCTTTAAAGCCTGTATGCGTAGCAGCTATATTGGTAATGCCCGCATAATTAAACAGCAAGTTGGGCACCGTTTCTTGTCCTGCTGCGACGAGCCCACGCTCATTAGCTGAAAGTAAAAACAAAGCGTTGTGGGTCTGTGTTTTTGCTTTAGTAGGTAACGATGCTTTTATTTTAGTAATTAGGTTTTGAGCTTTTAGGTTTGCATCTAAATCACTACCAAGGTGCTTAATTAGCTCAAGTAGTTCATTTACAGAAGTCGGCTTTTTATAGTGAATAACCTTCACTCCGGTCGCTTCTATTTGCTTGAGCGCCTGCTCTCTTCCTGAACCTTCAAGTGCAAGTAACGTAGTTGGGCGCATTGAAAGCACTCCCTCAGCGGCTAGGTCTCGATAGTAACCTACCTGTGGCAACTGTGTTGCTTGTTGCGGATACATACTTGATTGGTCAACCGCGACTAAACTATTTTGTTTTTCTAGTGCGTAGATTATTTCAGTTAATGTGCCGCCAGCACTGATCACACGCTCTTTCGCGAGTGCTGATTGAGTGGCTAAAGCCAGAAAAAAAATTAGGTACTTCATAACAAACTCCGATTTTATTTTTTAGTATTATAACCACTTTAATCTAAATGAAAATGATTATCATAATCAATTGATCTTATTTTTGGTTAGTTGTACCATTTAAAAGTAAATAATAACTATTATCATTTGGAGTGGAGATGAATCCCTTTTCTTTTAAATTTACCGCATTAGCCTCTTTGTTAATTGGCTCTGGTAGCGCACTGGCCGAAAATGTTATTGACGATCATATTGTGGTTAGTGGCTCTCGTTTTGAACAAAAGCTTGAAGATGTGACTGGCTCAGTAACGGTTATTACCGAACAAGATATTGAGCGTCAGCTCGCTGTAGATTTACAAACTATGTTTAAATACGATCCAAGTATCTCAAGTACTGGCAGTGGCGCAGGCGCGCAAACACTAACTGTACGAGGTGTTGGTGGCAACAGAGTTGTTTTTATTAAAGATGGAAGACGCACAAACGATGGCTACGCTGGCGGCGGCGTTTATTTAGTGGGTCGAAACTACTTTGATGTTGCAGGTGTTAAACAAGTTGAAGTTGCAAAAGGGGCGGCATCATCGCTATATGGTTCTGATGCACTAGGGGGAATTGTAGTAATAACAACTAAAGACCCGAGTGATTATTTAGTGGATCAACAAAGCTTGGTAAAAGTAGCGTTAGGTTATCAAGGCCAAAGTAATCAGGTTGCTGCTGATATTACAGCAGCAAAAGATTTAGGTGACGTTGCTATTAGCGCTGTTTATAGCCATCGCGATAGTGAAGAAGTACAAAACTACGTTGAAGATTTACCAGGTTACGATGCCCGCTCGGACGCTTTGCTGCTTAAAGTTGAGCAAAAACTTGATGAAAAGCGGACCCTTAAATATACCTTAGATTACTTTAATCAAACAACAGAGCAAGTAATCACTCCATCCATTCAAGAAACCGAAGACGAAGACACAAATATCTCATTTGCACTCGATTATGATTCAGATATGGCAACAGCTATATTTGATAAATGGTATGGGCAACTATCTTATAGTCGATACGAGCAACAAAGTGACCAAATAAGCGCAGCTAGAAATTACATCGATTATAATGACTACGGGTTTGAGCAAGATATTTTAGGCTTAAAAGCGGTATTTAGTAAGGAAGTTAAAGGAGAAAATACCGAGCATGAATTTGTCTATGGAGTAGATATTGATTTATATGATACTACTCGACCACGCTTAAAAACCCGTGTATTAAATGATGGTACTGTTGATTTTACGAATGAAAAACAAAAAGCATTTCCTGGCGCCGATACTTCTTTAGTTGGTGTATATATGCAAGACAGTATTAAATTTAACGAGACTGATTGGTCGTTAGTCGCGGGTATTCGTTACGATTATTATGCACTTGAAGCCAAAAAAGATGCGTTATACGCTGACACCGAGCTTAACGATATTACCGAGTCTGCGTTTTCACCAAAGCTGGGTGTGATTTATCAGGTAGACGATAATTTATCTTGGTATGGGCAATATGTTCGAGGCTTTAAAATACCGCCACACGACCAAGCCTATCAAAGCCATGGTGTTGAGCCATTTTATCAAATATTACCAAACGCAGATTTAGACCCTGAAAGCAGTGACTCATTCGAGATCGGATTAAGATACGCAAGTAGCGATATTAGTGTAAATCTAAGTACTTTTTATGCTGCCTATGATGACTTTATCGAAACAACCATTGCGGGTGTTGAGCCAACTTATATTCCTAATGTAAATAAAACATTTTACCAATACCAAAATATTAGCGAAACCCAGATCAGCGGTGTAGAAGCTGGTATTGCTATGTATGTCACCGACGATATTTTATTAGAAGCCAATGTTGCTTACGTAGATGGTGAAAACAAAGACTCTGATCAGCCACTTACTAGTATTAGCCCGTTAAATGGTTCTATATTAGTAAGCACTGAGTTTGGCAATGTTAATTGGACCGCTGCTTGGCGTTTAGCTAAGGCGCAGTCTGATGTAGTACTTGATACTAATGGTAATAAAACAACACAAGGTAACGGTTATGGTGTTGTTGATTTATATGCAAATTATCAGTGGAAAGCATGGCAAATGAATGTAGGTTTACTTAACCTACTCGATAAAGAGTACGTACCGTTTGAACTTATTGCTGGTCAATCCAAAGGTACTGATTTTAGCCAATATAGCCAACCAGGACGTAATGTTTCGGCTCGGATAAGCTATCAGTTTTAATTAAAAACAAAAGCCGTATATAAATTATACGGCTTTTTTAATTGCCTTCATATCAATTGAAGAATAACTGTAAAGGGGGTTAACAGCTGCTATGTATTATACAAAACAATAAAAAAGCGCCTTAACCACTACATTAAGACGCTTTGGATGAAAAGCTAAATAACAAAAGTCGGTTTAAAATAGCTAATCGGGACTATGAAATTGTTAGAATTGATATGCCAATGACATCTTAAATTGAGTAGGCGCACCGGGGTAAACCCATAATGCGTTGTAGCTACTTTGAGCATATTCTTCATCAAGAATATTGTTAACACTGATATTTAACTTGGTGCGCTCGGTTAAGTTTACCTGCCCAAAAATACCAACTAGTTGATAGCTCGGTAAGTTAAATGTTAAATCGGCGGCATCGCCTAATCGCTCACTGGTGTACTGATAACTGGCACCTAGTTCTAGCTCTTTGCCAAGAACGGCCGTTTGATGGCTAAGCGTTAGATTTAAGTTATTTTTAGGCACATTGACTAATGGGCTGCCTTTTTTGATTGGCACGCCCCAATCAGCATTTATTATGTCGTTTGCCGTACTGGCATCTATATAAGCGTAAGATAAATTAAACTTTGTATCATCAGTAATATAAGTACTTAAATCGAGTTCAACACCTTTACTATTTGCTTTACCAATAGGCGCTGAAAAACCAACGTTTACAGGGTCGGCTACTAACATATTACTTTTAGTGGCATCAAATAATGCTAGGGTTCCCGTTATGCCTTGGTAGCTAAATTTAGCGCCTACTTCAAATGAGTCACTGTATTCAAAGCCAAATGGGTCGCCGTTTGCATCTGTGCCACTTAATGGTAAAAAGCCTTCGGAGTAGCTGCTGTATAAGCTTACAGCGTTGTTTAGCTCGTATACTAAGCCTACTCGTGGACTTACCTGGCTTTGTGAGCTACTTGAAAGCACACCACTTTTGGTTTCTAAAATGTCTTGATCTACGCTATCGAATCTAAAGCCAACTAATAGCTTAATTTTATCAGTCAGATCCATTTGATCTTGAACGTATATACCATAAGCATCTTGTTGTTCGTTGTTTTCGTAGAGTAAATCTACTTCAGGACGCGCAACGTTATAATTCGGCTGATAAATATCAACTGTGTAAGTGCCGTTACCGCTGCGATAACGATAAAGTCCAGTGCGTAAGTCGTATTTGTATGCGTCGGCTCCAATTAATAAGTGATGGGTAATTCCTGCTGTATCAAAATGCCCACTTAGCTCAAATTTAAGGCTGGTATCATCAACGTCATAATCGCGGTAGCGCTGTTGGCGGGTAAGTGTGCGGCCATCACCGGATAATGATTGGCGCGAGGGTGAAAGTTCAGCATCAGACGAAAACCCAGCTAATGTTGAGCTGCGGTAGTTTGCGCCTACAATAAGTGACCATTCATTGTTTATATCGTGATTTAAAGTCACTTGGTGACCACGAGAATATACTTGCGTGTCACCATCGTTAGGATTGCCTAAATAGCGCGAGCTAGGAACAGTATTAAAATTATCATTAAGTACAACAACCCCACGGTCAAATAGCTGGGCTAAATCAACGTATTCAAATTCATAAGTGATACTGGTTGAAGCGTTTATTTGATGATAAATAGATGGCGTAACCACCTTTTTATGGGTGTACACCTCATCGCGGTAGCTATCGCTATCTTGCCATGCGCCATTTATTCTAAATGCTGTGTTATCGTTAATGCCGTTTGTATAGTCACCTTCAACGCGATTAAAATTATCACTACCTAAGCTAAGTTTTAGCTCACCCTGTTGCTCAAATTGAGGTTTTTTGGTTACGATATTTACTGTACCGCCGGGCTCTGAGCGCCCGTATAGTGCAGAACCTGGACCTTTTAATACTTCAATGTACTCAATGTTTGATACATCACGAGGGCCGCTGAATCCGCGTCCACCGCTAAAACCATTAATTAAGTAACCCGATGGCATGTTTTCGTTACCCGATAATCCACGAATCGAAAAGCTATCCCACAATGCGCCACTGTTATTTTTACGTGAAATACTGGCAGAAAAATCCAGCGCATCTTGTAATTGAGTTATTCCTTTTTGATCAAGTACCGCGTTATCGAGAGTTTCGATTGATTGTGGCATTTGCTTTTGAGGAATATCGCCTCGGTAAGCTTGTTTATATGTAACCGCAATTTTCTCTATTGGTTGGCTTTGGGCAATGCTTTGTGCGCTTGCACTTAAGCAGGCTAAGTAAATTAATGAGTACTTCATAAAATGCTTTTGGTAACGTTATATTATAACCAAAACTATAGCATGTGTTACTTTATAACAAAATGTTTTTTTGCGCTCTATGTGTGCGTCTGATTTTTATACTAGCGGCTATACAGCTATCACGTTAAGATGGATGAAAATAACACAATAAGAATAATATAATGTTAACAAAAACAAATGCATTAATTTACTTTTTAGCCTTTAGCAGTGGCTTTAGTATTATGGGAATAGAGCTGTTAGGTGGGCGCATTTTAGCGCCTTACTTTGGCAGTAGCGTACATATCTGGGGCAGTATTATTACGGTATTTATGCTTAGCTTATCATTCGGGTATTTACTGGGAGGGAAGCTGTCTATTCGTCATCCTTCGTTGATCAAATATGGGTTAATCTTTTTAGTTGCCAGCATTATGGTGGTGCCCATTGCTTTGTTTGCTGAGCCAATTATGGCATTTATTTTTTCGCATATTGAAGACAGCCGCTATGGCTCGTTACTCGCCTCAACCGCGTTATTTTTTATACCCACCATTATTTTAGGCATGATCTCGCCCTACTCTGTACGTTTGCTGGTTACCAATAGTGAGCGCAGCGGCCAAGTGGCTGGCGGCCTTTATTTTGTAAGTACCTTAGGCAGTGCGTTGGGCACCATTATTACCTCTTTTTATATGGTACTGGCGTTTGATGTTAACACCATTATTTTAGGTTTTGCTGGTGTGTTAGGCACGCTTGGGCTAATTGCTATTAGCTTTGATAAACTTAAAGTGCGAGAGGCCGTTTATGCACAAGCTTAAATTATTGTTTATTAGTATAATGGCGCTGCTATTTTCAGCTCACAGTATGAGCAATGTTGTGCATAAAGAGCGCTCTTTATATCGAAATTTACTCGTTGAAGAAACAGGCGATTTACGCTGTTTAAAGTTTGATGAAAAAACCCGACAAAGCAGCCAAAGTTGCATGTACATTAGCGACCCTAAAAAACTGGTATTTAATTATACTAAGCTGGCTTTTTCTAGTTTATTACTGATTGATAACCCTAAAAATGTGCTCATTATTGGTTTAGGTGGCGGTACGCTTTCTAATATGATTCATGAGCTATACCCAAAGGCACACATTGAAAATGTTGAAATAGATCCTTCGGTAATTAAAGTGGCGCGCGATTATTTTAACTTTATAGAAACCGATAACGTAACTGCTAAAGTACAAGATGGGCGTATTTTTATTAAACGTGCTGCGCTTAAAAGCCAGCAATTTGATTGGATTATTTTAGATGCGTTTAATGGCGATTACATTCCTGAGCACCTACTCACAAAAGAGTTTTTTGAAGAAATAAAAAGCGTATTAGCCGAAGGCGGAATTGTTGCTGCTAACACGTTTTCATCAAGTAAACTTTATGAACATGAATCGGCAACTTATCATGCGGTATTTGGCGATTTTATTAATGTAACAGCCAATAATAATAGTAACCGTATTATTTTAGCCGGTTATAACAAAACCCCTACAGAGCAACAAATAGCACAGCGAGTTAAGCAGCTAACTCCGTTACTTGCCCCTTATGATGTCGATATAGAGGCAATTAGTAAACGTATGTTTTTCACTAAAGATGGAAAGGACTGGCCAAGTGATACTAAGGTGCTGACTGATCAATACTCTCCAGCTAATTTACTTAACTTTTAATAGTTCAATCTCAAATAATAACCAAACCGAAAACCGATGAAAGTCGGTTTTTTGTGTGCAGCTGGATATAAATTTAATCTGGCTGATAATGACTATTAAGGAAAAGGCTTGCTTGTACCTATAACTCTTTTGATATAGTATAACATTTCATTTTGAGGTTGTTAAGGGAGTTGTTTTATGATCGAAATTAGCCATCTAAGTAAGTCGTTTGGTGATAATCATGCGTTAAATGATTTGTGCTTATCAGTCCCCGCAGGCCAAGTTACCTGTTTGCTCGGTGCAAATGGTGCAGGTAAGAGCACCACTTTAAATCTATTACTGAATTTCATTACACCAGATTCTGGTCGCATGACGATTGATGAAATTGATGTTCAACTAGAGCCAGAAAAAAGTAAGCAAAAGCTTGTTTATCTACCCGAGCAAGTTAACTTATTTGAAGAATTTAATGCGATTGAAAATTTACAGTATTTAGCTTCGCTTACTAAACAAGTAACAAGCGTTACTGACATTGAAGACGCACTTACTCAAACGGGGTTACAAAAATCGGCATGGCAAAAGCCGTTGAGTAGTTACTCCAAAGGGATGCGTCAAAAAGTGGGTATTGCATTTGCTATTATACGTAAGGCGAAAGTTTTATTACTGGATGAGCCAACTTCTGGCTTAGATCCAAGTGCTACACGTGAATTCATTAAAATTATAGAGCTACTGGCACAGCGCGGCGCGGCCATACTAATGGTGACTCATGATCTTTATTGTGCTCACTGCCTAGCTAAGCAGATAGGCATAATGAAGCAAGGAAAGCTATGTGCTTTGCTTGATAACAAAGGATTATCACTTGACGACCTTGAAGCGAACTATCACCAAATTATCAGTGGTGATGGGCTATCTGCACACCCTCAGTCAGTAAATACACCTCTTTTAAACCCAGAAGCTGTATAAATTTAATAGGAAAACCAACATGTGTAGTACCCGCCTTTCACCAATTAATATCGCTTTATTAAGTTGTCTCAGTTTTTCAAGTGTTGCACTGGCTGATGATGAACAAAGTAAAGATTCAACGCTATTTATTGGTGATGTTATAGAAGTTACTGGGCAAAGAAACGGGGCTAAAGAAGTCCAGCTCGTTGGCTCAGTAGATGTAATTAATCGTGATCAACTACAAAATGAGCACGTAAATGTCACCGTTGACTTATTAACTAAAATCCCAGGGGTTTATTTTTCACGCTTTAACCAAGGTATTGTGTCTACAGATGTAGCTATTCGTGGCTTTAATGCTGAAGGTTCTATGCCACATACTAAATTATTAATCGATGGTATTCCTAGTAATTTACATGTTGGCTTAGGTGAAATGGATGCACTTTTTCCAATGGAGTTAGAATCAATAGAGGTTGTTAAAGGTAATCAAGATGCTCGTTATGGGTTACACAATCTCGCAGGTAACATTAATATGCGCAGCCGTCGTGATGAAGCCCAAGAGGTTGAGTTATTGCTCGGTAGTTTTAATACATACGAGGCGCAAGGGTATTTTGGCGATATCAATGAGCGCTTTTCTCAACATTATTTTGTTGGGATGCGTGATACGAAGGGCTACCGTGATCATAGTGATCTACAAAAGCATACATTTTCAGCTAAGTGGTTTTATCAACCAACGGATCAAACTGAAGTTGGCGTGATTGCGCGTTATTTTGATTACGAAGCTGATGCTCCAGGTTATTTAACAGAGCAAGAAGCGCATCGCGATGCGACCCAATCTGCAGATTATGCAAAAAATGACAGCGGTGATAAACAAACACGACACTTGAGTGTTCATGTTGATCATACATTTAATCGGCAGTGGCAATTAAGTATTAAGAGTTACGCACAACAGTTTGATCGCCATCGTTATATTCAATATACAGCGAGTTCTGTACAACAAGAGCGTTTAGAAAAAGACCGACAATACGGTGCTATCGCAACGTTAAGTGCAACACTAAGCCCACAGTGGTTATTTACAATGGGTCTTGATTATCAAGCGCAAGATAATACCAATGAGCGTTTCGCAACAATTGTAAAGCAGCGTCAAGCGCAGTTTAGAGATTGGGATTTTGACTACAATAATTATGGTGGTTTTGGTCAATTACAATACCGTGGTGAACGCTTTTTACTTAGTGGCGGCATACGTTTAGATAGTTTTAGTGGTGATTTGTATGATGGTTTAAAGCAACAAAGCAAAACCATTAATGATGATGGTCTAATCGTACAGCCTAAATTTAACGTGCTCTATGAACTTACTGATTCATTGAACTTATTTGCTAATTACGGTGTTAGCTTTCAAGCTCCTACAGGTAGCAAAGCCTACTTGGGTGAACAAGATCCAGGTTATGATTTTTCTAAAAACTATGGTTATGAAACCGGTGCAAAATGGCAACTATTTGAGTGGTTGAATACACGCTTATCTGTTTGGCAGCAGGATGCAAAAGATGAATTAACCCCCAAAACTGATGGCTCGGGCGGATTTGATAATATTGGCGAAACTAAGCGAAAAGGCTGGGATCTTGCGTTCAGCGCAGATATCAATACACAGTGGTCAGGCTTTGCTTCGTACACGCACCAAGAAGCAAAATTAATTGAACCCGGTGAAGCTAAAATTGCCCAGAAAGGTAATTGGCTGTTAGGAGTTCCTGAGTTTACTGCAACTGCAGGAGTTATATATCGCCCTGTAAACAAGCTTAAAGTGGCAATGTATGGTCATTTTCAGGGGGATTACTATGTCAGTAATGTTGTTCAAAACAAGCAATATGGTGACTACAAACTAGTTGATCTAGCGATTAATTACGATTTGGGCTGGGGTAATGCAGGCCTTAGAGTGAATAACGTATTCGATAGCTATTCTGACTACGTTTATTTGGTCGGTAGTGAAACAATTCACTCGCCAACGGACGGCCGTTCAGTTGACTTGAGTGTGTCATATCGATTTTAAAAGGAATGATTAATGTCTCATTTTATTAGTTGGCACGTGTGTAAACATGAGCTAAAACAAAAGGTAAGAAACCGTACGCTATGGTTGTTGTTTGCTTTAATGCAATTGTTGTTAGCAATAGCGTTATTTACTAGCTGGCAACAGTACCAACAAAGCCGTGCGCTACAAATAAGTTCTCAGCAGATGGTTGAACAGCAATGGCTTGCTCAACCAGATAGACACCCGCACCGAGTTGCACACTTTGGGCACTTTGCTTTTCGAGCGCCCAGTGCACTGAGTTATTTTGATATAGGTGTAAATAATTGGGTAGGCAATAGCGTATTTTTAGAAGCGCATAAACAAAACAGTGCGAACTTTGCCAATGATAGCCAAGCGGCCACTTTGTTAAGATTTTCCGAATTATCTGTGGCAAATTTATTATTGTTTGTGTGGCCATTACTGTTAATTGCTCTTAGTTTTTCAACTATAAGTGGCGATCAACAGCGTGGCACACTCAAACAAATGTTAGCTGTTGGGGTTAAATTTAATCATTTGTTATTTGGTAAGGGTTTCGCTTATACATTGCTTAGTGCGTTATTTTTACTGCCCGTTTTTATTACCTCACTGGTTATTTCAACCGCGAGTGAGGTTGCATTTTCGGCTGATATGTTAATTCGTATTGGGTTGCTATTTTTATTGTATTTAGCGTACTGCATTTTTTGGGTTGCGGTTGTGTTACTGGTTTCAAGTTTAACACGTTTACCTAAACACAGTTTAACCGCACTTATAACTCTATGGTTTGTATTATTAGTTCTTACACCACGAACGTTGGCTGATATAGCTCAGCAGTTACACCCGCATAAGAGCCGTAATATGCTGGCGTTAGCGGTGCAAACAGATATTCGTAAAGTTGGTAATAGCCACAATCCAGACGATCCTCATTTTAGCGAATTCAAACAGCAAGTATTACAAAGCTACGGTGTTAATACTGTGGAGGAGTTGCCGGTTAACTACCGAGGACTAGTAATGCAAGAAGGTGAGCGGATCAGTGCTGAAATATATCAACGGCACTATCAAAGCCAGTTGAATAAATTTGCAGCGCAACAGGCATTTGTGAGCAAGTTTTACTGGCTCAATCCATATTTGGCAGTACGGGATTTATCGATGGCGATCAGTGCTTCTGACAGTCGGCACTTCTTTGATTTTGAGCAACAAGCAGAGCATCACAGGTTTGAACGCATTCAGGGTTTGAATAAGATACATGCTGAAGGTGTCGATCATCATAATGACCGTGAGCAAAGAGTTTCAGCATCATTATGGCAGGACTTTCCTGAGTTTCAGTTTCAAAATGCCACCCTAAGTTGGTCATTAAAAAACAGTGCTGTAGCAATAAGCGCATTTATGCTCATCACTATTTTATTACTTGGTATTTTAATTTCGCCAGCATTGCAACGGAGGGCATTTATTCATGCTTAAATTTGAACTCAAGCGCTTATTGGCGCCGCGTGCTAATCAAATTAGCTTGTTAGTGTTTTTATTTAGCGCGCTACTCGCTGTTTTCTTAGGTACAAATGCTTATAAAGAGGTACGAAAAGACCAAGTTATTGCCAAGATAGTGTTTGAAAAAGAACGTGCGCATTTAAAAGACAAAGGTGATTTACCTGAAATGGGATCTTTGGCTTATTACGCTAAAGCGCCCACTCAGTGGTATTTATCGCCTTGGGCAGCACTGTTTACTGGGCAAAGTCAAAATAACTTAGCTGCAATGAAAGTAAACGCGCTAGCTTTGCAAGGGCAAATTTACAACAAAGAAGTGATTAACCCAAGTAAACACCGTGCCGGTGGGTTTGATTTGGGTTTTGTTCTTGCCTATATGCTACCTATATTAATTGGCATTCTATGTGTAAATTTACTAAGTGACGAACGTCAATCAGGACGTTTTACATTACTCAGTGCTTTCGCTGGAAATGCAGCAAAAAAGACCATTATTCGGTCGCTATTGCTGCGTTTTTACATTGTTGCAGGGATAATCTTACTGCTATTTTTAGCTTCGGCCGTTTTACTATCGCTACCATTTGATAAGGTATTTATAGCAGTATTAGGCTTAACACTTGCCTACAGTGGGTTATGGTTTTTAATTGCTGCGGCTATTATTAGTTTAAATATGAGCGGCTTGTTCAACAGCCTTGCTTTTGTAAGTATTTGGCTTGTATTTTCAGTGCTGATCCCTGGGGCTATTCACCTTGGTCTTAATCAGCAATATACTGAGCAACCTGCACTAAGAGCAAGTACAGAGCAGCGATTGATTTTAAATGATGGCTGGGATCAAGACATGCAAACGGCATTAACGCGTTTTAGTGAGCACTATCCACAGTATCGCGATAAAATTGATTTTCAAGGACGCTTTCATTGGAAATGGTATTACGCCATGCAGAACTTGAGCGACCTTGCTGTTGATAATCATTGGCAAGCTTATTTACAATTACAGCAAGCACGTGAAAACAGTTTATCTAAGGTAAGCTGGTTATCCCCCAACCTGCTTTATCAACAAGCGCTGAATCAGTTTTCTGGTACAGACACTCAAGCGTATCAAGCTTATTTAATGCAAGTAAGTGCATATCATAAGCAAGTAAGTGAATTTATCTACCCTTATTTATTTAATGATACACCAGTAACAAATAGTGACTTGGATTTATTTCCAGAGTTTCAGCCTATAGCGGAGCCTGTACGCACTAAAGGGCTTTATTATAGTACTGGTTTGTTTGTGCTCTTATGTGGGCTATTTACAGCAATGACCACTATTCGCTTTAAGCGTTTAGCAGTAATTTAATTCACCCCTCTCCCCTCTCGTACCCAATTTGCCAGTAAGGTAAGTTGGGTATGCTCATTTTATTCTTTCGCTGTATGAGACAGAGTAATGCGATATTTACTTAGCCTGCTAACTAATGCTAAAATTTGCTGATATTCACCAGTAAGAGTTCCTATGAGTAGCACTATTCCTTTTCATGAAACACTCGATTTAACTTTATGCGGCAATATGGGTCGAGTGCACCGCTTATGTCGAGAAGCGGTGACACTGGCGGTTGAACCCTTAGGTTTAACTCAGTCGCGCTGGACGGCAATGATCCACTTACATCATTTACCTTTAGGGGCAACACAGCAAGCGTTGGCGACCAGTTTAGGTATTGAAATGCCCTCATTAACGCGCACCATTAAGCAATTAGAGCTGCAGAATCTAGTTATTCGACAAGTTGATGAACACGATAAACGCAGTAAAAAATTGTACTTTACCGATGAGGGTATAAAGTTATTAGAACACTTAAAAGAGTTAACAAGCGATATTAAACAGCGTTTATATGCAGGTTTAAGCACGGAGCAGCTTGACGGTATGGCGCATAGTTTAGTGCAAATGGAAGAAAACGCGCGGCGTTGTATTGCAAGCTTATCTGGAGATAAATAAGTATGACACCCGATCAAAAATTTGCCCGCTACGTTAAAGTATCGCTCGTTGGTTTTATTGTTGTATTTTTCTATTATATTGTTGCCGATGTATGGCTACCGGTTACGCCACAAGCACGGGTTTACCATCCGGTTGTGCAAATATCGCCGCAAATAAACGGCCGTGTTACCGATGTATTGGTTAGTAATAACCAAACGGTTAAAGCGGGTGATGTATTATTTGAAATAGACAAAAATACTTACCAACTAGCACTTGAGCAAGCGCAGCTCGCGCTTGATGATGCCAAACTGCAAAATAAACGACTTGATACCAACGTAAAAGCGCTGGAGGCACAAATAAGTGCGGCTAACGCTAAATTGCATGAGCAGCAGCTATTAAAAAAGCGTGGCGAAACACTCTACAAACAAAACTCTATTTCGGAGCAAGAGCTTGAAAGCATTCGTGCAAATTTTGCAGCAAGCCAATCTAATTTAGCTGCCTTTGAAGCACAGTTAGCAGAAGCTGTTTTAGCGCGTGGCGATTCAGGGCAAGATAACTTAGCACTGCGCCATGCAGCAAACCAGTTAGCACAAGCTGAGCTTAATTTATCTTATACGCAAGTGCGGGCTTTAAGTGATGGCGTTGTAGCTAATTTACAGTTACTTGAGGGCTCCTATGCAGTTGCGGGTAAGCCATTACTCGCGGTTGTAGCTAAAAAAGCGGATTTGGTGGCCGATTTTCGTGAAAAGTCACTATTAAACATGCAGCCAGGCAGTTTAGCAAAAGTGGTATTTGATAGCCGGCCTGGTGAAGTATTCGACGCAAAAATTGAAATATTTGAAGCGGGTGTCAGTGACGGACAACTTAGTGCAAATGGATTACTTAGCACCACCGAAACCAGCAATCGCTGGGTTCGGGATGCGCAGCGTCAACGTATTCATTTAGTGCTGCCAAATAACAATCAGCTTATAAATAATATGCCCAGTGGTGCGCGTGCCACTGTGCAGTTACTTCCACAATCGGCTATAGGTCAATGGTTGGGAACAGTACAGATCCGCTTTATTAGTTGGTTACATTACATTTATTAGTGGGGCGAGTAATGACACAACATGTTAGCCAAGCGCCACAACTCGATTCAAATGGTTTACGCCAAGCGCTACGGATTGCTGGCGGCTGCACGATTGGTTTTACTTTGTGCAAGTTAATGAATTGGCCCAATGGAATATTTTTTACAGTTTACCCTATGTTACTACTCGGTTTAGTGCCAAGTATTAACAAAGGCGTGATCCGTCAATTTGTTGCCAGTGCTGCCTACAGTGCGTTTATAGTGCTTATTTTACAGGGCTTACTTTCACACTTGCCGGTGTTAATGACGCTCATTATTTTTGCTAGTTTTTGCGTGTTATTTTACTTAATGAGCTCTGGTGGTGCGTTTTTATTTGGTGCGTTAGGTGCGGTGAGTTTATCGATTCAGTTACATTTTGCCAGTCATGTTGATCAAGCTAGTAGCATTTACCCGCTTATTTTAAGTAATGGTGTGGCTATTTTTATTACTATTATTATTGCGCTCTTGATGCATGGCTTGTTTCCTGACGTGACAGCGCGACCCATGCGCGCTGTACCGCACAAGGATAAAGAAAGTATTCGTCACGAGGTGTTGTTATGTGCCACGGTTGCGACTTTGTCGTTTGTGGTTTTTCAGGTGCTTGATTTGCAAGATTCAATTTCGGCGCAAGCGGCATCTATTTTAATTTTATTTTCGCTGTGTTTTAAAGCGGCGGGCACCGCAAGTTGGCAGCGTATTATTGGTACACTGATAGGTTGTAATGCTGCTTTAGTTGCGCAATTGTTTTTGTATAACCATACCGACGTTTTACTTTTTCCGGTGGCTATATTATGGATTTTATCTTTTATATTCAGTCGTTTTCATATTTTAGGTGGTGGTCCACCGGGGGTTGGGTTTGGGGTATTGACCACTTTTGGGATTTTATTTGGTCAGTCGTTAGGCCCTGGGCAAGATTTAATATACAGCGCCATGTATCGATTTAGCTCGGTGGCTGTTGCAGTAACAGTAAGCTTAAGCGCAGTGTATGTAGTGCATCGAATCCTAAACCGATTTAGCGTCACCCGCCATCATACTTATGATTAAATTAAAGGCTGCATTCGCAGCCTTTTTTATGTGCTTAACCAGAGTCAGGTTACTTAAGTTACAGCTTAATATTACCGCGGAGAGCTTTGGTTTGGCCGTGTTTGGTTTTTTTATCCATACGTTTACGCTGTGAGTTACGGCTAGGTTTGGTAGCACGACGTGCCTTATTAACCTTTGTGGCGCTTAAAATTAGATCTTTTAGCCGTTTAAGCGCATCTTCCCTGTTGAGCTCTTGAGTGCGGTGGCTCTGGGCTTTAATTATCAATACCCCTTCTTTGGTGATCCTTGAATCTTTTAAAGCAAGTAATCGTTCTTTATAAAATTCGGGCAATTTAGAGCGGTTTATATCAAAGCGTAAGTGTATAGCACTGGCTACCTTATTAACATTTTGTCCGCCAGCGCCTTGCGAGCGAATAGCGCTTAGCTCTACTTCCCATTCATCAATGGTTACGCTGTTTGAAATAGTTAACATAGTGCCCCGCTCTTTTTGCAAAAAAATGTATTATAACATCAGTACATTGACTTGTGGTGATTCAACTAATTTGATAGGCGGCCATTGCTATTTTCAATCTAATAATTGCTAAATAAATACATAAAAATTAATTTATCCTACACTTACTACATTGTTTTTTAATTCGCTTTAATTATATGAAACAAATATCTATTTTAATGTCTTTGGTATGTATGCTCGCTATTTCGTATGCTGTTTATGCCAAATCATCACAAACGTTTAGTGCTGGTGTAATTGCACAAGAACAAGTTTATCCAATTAAAGTGTTACCTTTGGGTAATTTTCAACGCTGTTTTGTTGTTGCTGCGCAAAAAGAGGATGCTCTGTATTCTGCGTGTTATATTAAAAAGAGCGCGCAATCGATTTGGGTTGCCGAATCCGCGGGAGCGCGTTGTGAAATAAAATGTGAGTCGCATTTAAACAGTGATGGCAAAACACAGGTGCAGTACTTTACTACTGATTTATAGCAAAAATGCTGTGCCAAGGTTTCTTTATCGCGGTGGTGAGCCCTTTTATTTGTTTAACCACTTGCTTATCACACGCTGTTTGCTTTGCATTATGCGGCCCTGACAGCATCAAATAATGGGCTTCACCTTTTATTGCTTGCTTTGCTACGAACAGTGATGGATTTTCCCTTAGCAGTTTTTTATTAACTGATTTTTCAGAGGTATATGCTACGTACTGGCAAAAGTAAGTCTCAGTTTTTTGGGTTTGCATATCGCCCCACTCCCCTATTTTTCGCCACTGTGGTGAGGCATATCGCCTTGCATCAACCATAAAGCTGCCATGAAGCGCCGGTATTGAATAAACATCATTAATGGTTTGCTGTGCTTTAGCTGCATTATTATATGGGCCTGCAACGAGGTAATAGCTATCACGGTTTTCATGCTTATATAACTGCAAAGCATAGGCTGCTTTATCAATTTTATTCGCCACAATAAGTGCCGATTGAAACTTTTTGAATACGCCTAATTGCACAAAATAAGGCGTGTTTTGGTTTGCTTTAGCTGCTGTTGTTGGTTGCTTATTTAAGGTATTAGCGTTATTTGTGTATACAATGATGTCTTGCAGTATTATGGTATCGCCGCTTTTTTCAGTGATGATCTGCTCGGGAAGGTTTTTTATGGTTATGTTTTCTGATAGCTGCTCATTTTTTTCTATTTCAAGAATATAACTTCCTTGAGAGACATTAGAAAAATAATAATAACCATCATATTCAGTGACCGTTGAATAATGCTTTTCGCCGCCCTTTTCTTTAAGTACAACCGTCAGTCCTGCGATAGGTTTACTCTTTTCATTGCTCGATAGATAGATAGTCCCCTCAACCTCGTTGTAGACAACTAAAGGAATGTTTACTTTGGTTTGCCCGCCTCTATGAGCCAATGTTTTAATTTTCCCTAAAGAGGGCTGCAAGTAAGGATTAGACAACGAGCGTAAATTAACATCTAAAACTTGGCCACCGTAACTGCTTGGCAGCAAGACCTTTCCGTCATTATTTGTGTATTTATCTCGCCATAGGTAGTTGCCAGTAAAATTAACGTCTTGAATTGGCTCATCGCCTTGGTCAAAGATTTCATTTTCATTCCAATCTATGAACGAACTAACTTCTATTTGTCCGGAATTTAATGAGCGAGGAGTGTCAAAGTTAAAGTCTGCTTCTAAATGATCAAAACTAAATGTGCCATTTAAACCTAAAGAAAAGCGCCAATCACCTTGATTATCGACTTGCCCTGATACTTGTATATTAAATATCTCATGGCGGTATGTATACTGATGACTTAAAAGCGTATTTGCTGCAGAGTTAGACTGATAAGTCAGCTGGGTTTGATTGAAGGTGCTTTGTGTTTGTGGCCAACGTAAACTACTTCTCAAACGAGTAAGTTCTGCGCCATTATTAGTCTGCCAATCTAAGGTGTTGGTCCATTTCCAAGAGGCAATATCCATTGAAGAATAAAGCCGGTTTATTAGGTTATTCGTATCGTCATCATAAAATAGTTGGCTTGACCATGTTCCTCCGATATAACTTTTATTGATACCTAATGAGAGTCGGTTTTTAGTGTTGGTATTTTCACGTACTTCATTGCTCCATCTCATATTCCAGTTCAGGGAGTTAAAGAAATCAGTGCGGCCATTTAGGCTCAATAACAGCCTATTTTTGAGTGAGTTCTTTTGTGCTACAAATAAAGCGCTTGAAAAGTCATTAAGGGCACTGTATTCAACATTAACACTGATGTCGTTAAAAAGTGTATCAGAAAGTAGGCCTCTAAAGCCGGCAAAATAAGCATAGCCAGCATCGAGTTGTTTTGTGGCTAGAAAACGGTAACTGCCGTGATCTGTAAGTGTATTTAGCCCCGATGATAGGTAGCTGCTGTTATCTTGGTGAGTTTGCAAATGAGTAACTTGAGCGTCATAAGTGATAAATTCACTAATGCCATAAGAGAGATTACTTTTAAAGGAATTACTCATCGCTGTTGAAGCGTTATTAGATTGATTAAAAACGCTTTTATCTGTTTCTAAAAACTCCACCTGATAGCTTATTTTTCCGGGCGATAGTGCGTCTTGTCCTATTGTATATTTTTGAGTGCGTGTAACTTGCTCGCCCTGTGAGCCAAAAAGTTTAATTTCAAAAATATTGTTGCCGTAAAACGTTTCAACATCGATAAATCGAACCAAATTTTCGTCGTTAGCTTGAGTAGTGGCAATAAATTGACCGTTTCGATACAGCTCCGCTTGCCAGCCCGGTAATGCGGGTTCTTCAATGGTAATGGTTGAAAAGTTTTGTGCCGAATGTGGGTTAGCATTTGAAATATAAAATCCCCGACCTTGATTTGAGCTAGTAATAAGCTGATCTGATTGAGATTGAATATCTCCCAATTGGTAGTGAATGCGTGCCAGTGAGTGATCTTGTTCACTTAAATTAAAGTCTTTAGTTACTTTTAAAAAGGTATTAGCGGTGTTTTCGTTTTTGTTGAATCGTAGTTCAGCTCGATGATGAAATAAGTCAAAGTAGCTATTAAGCCTGAGCAGCCCCTTATAACGATTATTAGACGATTTATAGCTTGCTGATAATGAATATTCAGATACCGGATAGGTCAGCGTTTGGTATTGGTCGTCTATAAAGTGATCGTATTGCAGTACTTTGGACTTAATTTGTTTTGTAATACCACTTGTTATTTGGCTGTTATTATAAGTAAGCAAGCTACTAGAAAATGAAACCTGCATCAGTGAGTAATCAAAGCGCGAGTCGGTATTTAAAAGTGTATTTATGACGGATAAATCAACATAGTGGTCGTAGTCATCGACAGCCCACAATGAAACATTTTCTGAGGGAGCTAAAGTTGAGGAAAGCTCAGTATTAAGCACCAGCTCACTTGCGTCAACTTTAGCAACCAGTGTATTTTGTGACACATTTAAGCTAATTCCCATAGTCGATTTCAGGGCGCTTATGGGCAATAGCAACTTATTTGATTTTGAATAGTAGGCTTCTAAATCTGAGACAACTGAACGCCCATTTACCCTGACATTTATAATCACAAAAGCCTCCTCATCAATAGGCCATTGATAAAGAGTCGGTAACTGCTTGGCGATGATTGCTTTAGGTGCAATTAACAGTAATGTACAAAGTAATAAGCGAGCCGCTAAACCACAGCCTAATGCCCTTATGTTTAGCACTTTCTATTTGATATTAATAGGGATCGCTAACTCGATTTTACCGCCGTAAAGCTCGTTTTCTTTGTAATTGAGTGTCAAAGGTCCTGTCACTGGAGCTTGTAAAGTGATGTATACCTTTCGACGAGATAGAGGGGTATAAACGGCCACATTGGCTATTTCACCAACCATTACATTATTCTCATCAACTAATTCAAAGTTTCCATACACAGAGCGATTCCCTGTGAGTGTTTGCCAAAATGTTAGAGTCGGGCGCCCATTTTGAGTAATTAATTGCGGGTTTATTAATTCTGAGTCAGCCTCTAATTGGCCATGACGAACGATAACAGGCACGCTGTAAGCAACCTTAGGCCTAATACTTATTCCATCAGCGTCAGGGTTTTGTGATTCAGAGGCTATGATTTTAAGCACCGCCCTGTATTCGCCAACAGCAAGCTCAGCTTTTTTGCGAACGGTCATTCTGATAGCTTGCATCCCTTTTGGGGCAATAGTGCCGCGACGTGGTGAAAACCGTAGCATGTTTTTGGCAGAGCGTCCTTCAACTTGTTGCGGAGTAACATCTATAAGCGCTCCTTCTTCGGTCATATCTTTATGGGTAACAACAAGTTTAAAATCGAGATTTTTATTAGAGGTATTGCGGATAAGTAGTGAATTATTTTTAGTACGTCCATCGAAGTATAAACGGTATTCAGACAGCGCAAGGTTGGCACTACAAATTTCAGGTAGTAAAAGAGTTAGGCAAAGGGAAGCCCAACAAAAAAGTTTAAACATCATGGGACAACTCAACAACATGATAATAAAAAGTGGAGCGCGATGCTCCACACATTTTATTTTTAATGCGCAATTGCGCAAAAAAAATAAACTGAGACTAAATTAGTAAATTACTATTGCCTCAGCTTTCATAGTCTTATTGGAAAGACACATCTACAGTGTAATCTACAGTGTAAGCAGCGCCCGCTGTCAGTGTAGAATCAACGGTCATATCACCATATACATTAACGGTAATATCTGTTGCACTTGCATCAGTAGTGAAAGGAGACGCAACATTGTCAGCAGTTGTTACACTGGTTGTTCCATCTGTAGCCGTTGTTACTGGAGCAAAAGTTAAGTTAGTGCCTGTGCTTCCAGATACAGTAATATTCATTGCTGAATTTGGCGCTAAACCAGATACAGTAATTCCACCTAATTGAATGTTTGCATCTGACGCATCACAGTCACCCGATACAACGCCAGCATTATCCATCGTACATGTTGAACTTGTAGATAAGCGAATTTTACCAAAGTGCAGTGCGCTATCTTCTGCAAAAGTAGGCTCAGTCCAACCGTTTACACTTGCTTGAAATGTTTGGTTAGATGCAAGTAAAGAAGTTGATGAGATTGCTAGTAAAGCGGAAGCAGCAAAGATTTTTTTATTCATAGTTTTTCCATTTTTAAAAATTATTATTTTTTTACTTCCGTGCAAATTAGTTTAGAGGGTTATCTCAGTCCATTGTTTCGGATTTAAACACAATTGTTATCAAAATGAAATCTTTTGTTAACGTTAAGGCTTTTTAAAAGAGATAAGCAATATGAAGTTATTAATTTTGACCAGCAAAATGCAACAAGAAAAATAACACCGATGTAAATTATATTTTAACGCTAGAGGAAGTTATTTTAAGGCATAGTCATAGTGACTTAACTTATTTTGAATCTATATAGATGTTTATAAACTATTTTTAATCTTTCAGAACCATTTTGTAGTTTTGTATGGCTGGAGGCCTGTGCTTAAGCAGTAAAATAAAGTGGCTGCAACATCTATGCGACATGTTTATTTATTGAGCATAATTTACGCATTGCATCTCTATTGTTATTTGCTCAATTAAAATCATTACGGATTAAACCGCATTTATCAAAGATCAGATTTTTACTAACACGTCGGTTTAAAAGTATGAAATTTAATTTTCCAAGCCTGTTTTTTCATCGTTTTTGGTGGTTTTTTAGCCCTCTACGGTAATAAGTTAGTAAAAAATCGGTTTATATCAGTGGTATTTTATCCCTTGTTGGTAAAATACTGATCCAGTGTTATTTGAGGGAAATTTAAAGCTTAGAAGATCTTTAATTATTAGCTGCTGTATCAAACTTTCCTGTTAGGCCATTTAAAAACTGATTCATGAGAGTGCTTTAGCTAACTTTTAATTTCATACACTGACGTGTATTTACTGCGGCTTTATGTATTTAGTAGATAACAACAACGCATTCAGAACAAGCACTCACTTATACAGGTTATTTTATAGTTAATTTGTAATCTAATTGCAGATCACTATTTAACTAACTCAATTTAATGCTTATCACTGCATTCAAATACAAATAAGAATTACTATCTTTTGTATTTGTTGGCGTTATAATATCGCCATCTTTTTTAGCTATGTTTAAAAGGAATTTGCAGTATATGCAGGCCTCTAACCGTCTTTTAGACTTTCCCAAACCCGTATTTTCTATGTTATGGCAATTTATGCAGCGCTTTAACTATGAATTAGCGGTTTTATCGCGTTTTTTTATCGCCATTGTGGGCGGGTATTTCTTTACTGCCGTCAGTGTGTCGCTGTTAAGTGTTGTGGTGCCGGTCTCTAAAGTTGACGCGGTTCTTTTAAGTGTGTCTGCGAGTATTTTAATTTATGCACTGGTGTTTATTTATAGTTTTTATCTTCAGTCGTTAAAAACAGTTTGGATCAGTATTTTACTAAGTGTTGCAGTGCAATTTTTTATATTGTCGTTAATGAAGGGATGGTTATGAAAGGGAGTTTTTTTCGCTCAATGACCTGGTTACATACATGGGTAGGTTTACTCGTGTGTTGGTTACTGTATTTAATATTTTTTGCAGGCACCATCAGCTTTTTTAGAGATGAAGTTAGTTTATGGAATCAGCCAAGTATTCATAATATTGAGCAGCAGACAGACCGTATTGGCGCGCAAAAGCAACAAATAATAAGTGGCGTTGAGTATTTAAATACCCAAGCACCTAATGCCCCTAATTGGCGTATAACACTTCCTGAAGAGCGTGTACCCTATTTAACGTATGGTTATGCTAAGCCAAAAGAGCCTGAGCAGCGCAGAGCCTCTTTTGAAAATACCCGTTTAGATCCAAATAATATGCAGCCTTTAGCCCCTTTTACAGATACCCGAGGGGGAAATTTCTTTTATCGCCTGCATTTTGATTTACATTATATTGATGTAAAAACAGCGCGTTGGATTGTGTGTTTTGCAAGCTTGTTTATGCTTATTGCATTGATATCAGGGATAGTAATTCATAAACGAATTTTTAAAGATATGTTTGTTTTTAGAGCTAATAAAGGCAGTCGTAGCTGGTTAGATGTACATAATTTAAGTTCTGTATTTGCCTTACCGTTTCATTTAATGATTACCTATACCGGCATTATTACTCTGATATTCATGATATTTCCCTACCCCGCACAAACCGTTTATGAAAATGGAATACGTGGTTTTTTCAATGATGTTTCGCCAAGTAGTCCTGTAACAGAATCATTGCAAGGTACTGCACCTTTAGTGCCTATCAATACTGTTTTGGATCAGGTTTATACTAAGTGGCCAGAGGCTGATATAACTCGGGTAATTATTAATAAGCCGAATAAAGCCGCTGCAACTATTATGGTTTTGGTGAGCCCTGGAAAAACATTAAGGGATCAATCACCCCGTTTAATTTTTAGCGGAGCGAGTGGTGAGCTTGTTGCTCAAACTGATGATGAACTAACTGGCAGTAAGGCGCTATATGAATCATTAAACTCAATGCATACTGGGCGTTTAGCAGAACCATTATTACGTGTTTTATATTTTTTAGGCGGCATTGCCGGCTGCATAATGATAGCGACAGGCTGCATAATGTGGGCTAAGCGCTTACGCGAAAGAATGAAAAAAAATACTCAACCATCTTGGGGGCTAAAGCTAGTTGAAGGGTTAAATCTAGGAACATTGATGGGACTACCCTTGGCTACATCGGCTTTCTTTTTGGCTAATCGTTTACTCAGTAAACAGGTTGCTGAGCGCGCGGATAAAGAAATACTCGCTTTCTTTTTAACTTGGCTATGTGTGTTCATCATTGCCTTTGTAAAGCGTGACAAGTTGCAGTGGTGTGTGATGGCTGCCATAAACAGCATTGCTTGCTTTAGTGTGCCACTTGTTAATGCGCTAACAACACAAGGTAATATAATCAGTTATTTGCGTCACGAGCAGTGGGCATTATTTATGTTTGATAGTCTTTTTCTAGCGTTTGGTTTGCTGTTTTTGTTACAAACCGAAAAATTACGTACTGCTCTGCAAGCTAAAAAACCAACTCCAATAAATACTCAGGAGCAAAAAGTATGATTGTCTTGCTTCCTTTTAGCTTATGTTTGGTGGCTTTTAACTGCTTTGCGCTGGCTAAATTTAATCATTTTAAGGATGTTTTTAATAAGCGCCCCACTCAACAGCAGCGTTTGGTTTTATTGAGTGTTGCTTGGATCAGTATTTTACTAAGTTTGCTGTTATGTGTTAACGAATTACAAGGTTATGGTGGTTTGCAATTTTGTGGCTATATGACGTTAAGTGCTTTAATTGTAATGACTTTTTATAGCTTTTTGGTGAGGTTAACTAAACTTTTTAACTTACTCATATTAGTGATATTGGCCATGAGTACGTTATTTTTTGGTTTAAATGGGCTTTAGTTAGTAAAAACCTGATCCCAAAAGATAGGCTAAATTGCGGAAAAAAAATGGCAAGCTATCAGGCTTGCCAATTAAAAAGGGGGATTGTCATTATGTCTTTACCTGC
Organism: Pseudoalteromonas sp. S1608; assembly: GCF_005887265.1. GTDB lineage: Bacteria > Pseudomonadota > Gammaproteobacteria > Enterobacterales > Alteromonadaceae > Pseudoalteromonas > Pseudoalteromonas undina. The sequence continues at coordinate 85,946 of NZ_PNDK01000015.1, read as the reverse complement.
TTGTTTCTTTGCAGATGCAGTCACTATAGTCTTGCTTTATTTAACTTACCTTACAGTAAGGTGATCGTTTTATTACAGCTTAGACTATTTATCAATTCAACTTGTAAACCCCCTTTACAGCGCTTTTTGATTTACCCAAATAATTTCATCAGTTGCAAAACCAAGCGCCTTTACTTGGCTTAAAAAGTGCTGCTTAAGCTCTTTGCTTACTGTTGGTGTGCGCGATAAAAACCACAAGTAATCTTTGCTATAGCTCGTTATAAAGGCATACTGATAATCAGGCTGGTCAAGTTCAAAAATAATATAGGCGCCATAAAATGGGCCAAAAAAAGATACTTTAAAATGCCCTGTATCGGCATTTTCAACAAATTTAGCTATGCCTTCAGCTTGGTCCCAGCGCTGCTCTTCACTAATAAACCCTTTGTTTAATACCTTTACTGTTCCATCATCGTTAATTGAATAAGTGGCTGTTACTTGCTCCATACCTTGTTCAAAAGAGTGGTCTAATCGTGCTATCTCATACCACTTGCCTTGGTACTTTTCTAAATCAAAGTTTTTAACAGGAGTTATTCCTTCCGGTGCGCTGGTACAGGCACTGAGTAAAAACATGGCAGTAATAAATAATGCGGTTTTAAAAGCGAGCTTCATGTTGTTTCCTTTTCTTTAGAAATTGCTATAGGATCGCTCTAATACTAAAGCAATTTAAAGAATTTAGCATGAAAATTTGGGTTGATGCTGACGCTTGTCCGGTGGTAATAAAAGAAATCTTATTTAGAGCTGCAGAGCGTACGCAAACAGAAACTATACTGGTTGCAAATCATGCCATGCGCATTCCACCGTCAAAATTTATTAGTCGACTACAAGTGTCATCAGGATTTGATGTCGCTGATGATGAAATAGTTAAACGAATTGAAAAGGGTGATTTAGTGATCACTGGAGATATCCCGCTAGCTAGCGAAGTGATTGATAACGGCGGCCAAGCGCTTAATCCGCGCGGTGAGCTTTACACTCCTGAAAACATTCGCTCTTTACTAAATGTACGTGATTTTATGGATACTATGCGCTCAAGTGGCGTAGAAATGAGTGGTGGGCCGCCTCCATTGAGCCAAAGTGACAGACAAAACTTTGCTAACAACCTTGATCGTATTTTAGCGCAAAATAAGAGTAGTTAAGGTGAGCAGCCAGTTAATAGGGTTAGGTGATAATTCATTTAGAGTTGGCGTGTATGTAGCAAAAGCCCCACCTATGCCTTACTTTGAAGCACTTGCGCAGTTAGAGCCTGTGGCTAGTGGGCAAATAAATAGCATAAATCAGCACTGTGGCAATGGCTGGCGAAAAGTCTTTAATGTATACGCCAAAGTGTTATTTGCGCTGCCAAGCGAGCATTACTCATTTGCTAAACAAGCAGTAAGCTGGCAAGCATATCGAGATGAGCTGTTGTTACAACAGCATAGCGGGACTGCATTACTATTTAGCACACCGGTGCTTACTGAGAGTAAAAACCAGTTGCACATTATTGCTGGGCGAACTCACGCTAAAAACTTAATACAACAAGGTAAATTAAACGCCCAATTTGATTGGCTTGATGATGAGTTTGCTATAGATAAAAGCCAGAATATTATTGTGTGCCCCTATTTTGATTATAGGCAGCTGAGTAATATTAAAATTGCCCGTTTGAGTGAATTAGTGGCTCAGCTAAGATAAGCCACTTTCTTTTTTGCTACTGTTACACGACGTGAGTTAGTTTTTGTGCGCTATCAACTAGCATTAGTGAGCCCAAAATAAACAGTACACATGCCGATGCACGCCCAAACTTAAGCGACAATGCGGGATTGTTACTAAGGATTTTTCTGGCACTTATCCCTATTAACCAATACACCAACGCACAGCCTACTAAATGAATTACACTCAGTACCAGCAATTGTTCAGTGATAGAAAATGATAAAGTTGGCAACACAAACTGTGGTAACAAGGCTAAAAATAACAGCATTACTTTAGGGTTTAAACCACTAATAATAAAACCCTTTCTCATCCACTTTAGAGGGGTGTCTGAGGTGTGTTGTTGGCCATCGTTATAGGCAGCAGGCATAGGAGGAAATCGGTACAGTGATGTAGCAATCCAAATTATGTATAAAGCGCCGAACAAGGTTAACAGCTTTATAAAAATAGCATGCGATGCTAATAGCGCACCTAACCCTACCACCACAATTAAACTGGCCATTAAATGCCCAAGTATTAACCCTGACACCGCAGGAACAATTTTATCGCCTGCTATTCCTGCACTAATTGTATAAGCCCAATCTGCACCAGGGGTGAGAACAAACAAAATTGATACCAGCCAAAAAGAAAAAATAATATTAATATCCATAGCGCTATAACCTAAAATAAGTGAGTAGCTATTTTATTTCTTTCTGATGAGTAAAAGTTACTGTATTTTACTAATATAAGCGTTCATTTTAGGAAATAATTGACTATGGATACCATGGATAGGAAAATTCTTGCCGAATTACAAGTCGATGGCAGACTTACCCTCTCTGAATTGGCTGATCGTGTTGGGCTAAGCGTGTCGCCCTGTCACCGCCGTGTTAAAGAGCTTGAGAAAAGCAAAGCAATTGTGGGTTACCGCACCGAAATATCACCTGAGAAAGTGGGTTTAAACTTTTCTGCGTTAGTATTTATTACTATTAAAGAGGGCGATAAAGTGTCGCTAAGCAAATTAGAGCAAGCAGTGGATGCTATTCCTCAGATCACCAATGCTCAACGACTATTCGGTACACCTGATTACCTGTTACATGTCGTTACTAAAGATTTAGCCGCGTTCCAACAACTCTACGATGACAAGCTATCAGCCCTGCCAGGTGTACAACGTTTAACCTCAACCATTGTGATGAAAGATATTGTAAGAGCGCGTAATTTGCACTTTTAACAGGTTATGTTTTAACACGAAGTTTAAAAAGTAAAGCCGAGGACGCTGTAAAGCCTATTATGAGAGGCTTTACAGTTGTATATAAAAATAAAGTATAAATAAAGCTTGTTATAAACTGTATTTCTGTTATTCTGCTTGCCATCGGGTTGATAGAAAGCCCAGTTTATTTGTAAGTACCACGTTGTTATTAGTAATAATCCTTCGCGATATCCTCAAGTTAAATGTTTGTTTTCTTCCTGTTAAACGCCTATTTTAAGGCAATTTTTTATTTATTTTTTTAGGATATTATTATGTCTAATACAACTACTGGTACTGTAAAATTTTTCAACGAAGCTAAAGGTTTTGGTTTTATTGAGCAAGAGTCTGGTCCAGACGTTTTCGCACATTTCAGTGCAATTTCAGGCGACGGTTTCAAAACTTTAGCTGAAGGCCAAAAAGTACAGTTCAGCGTAACTCAAGGTCAAAAAGGCCCGCAAGCTGAAAACATCGTTTGCATCTAATTTAAAGGGAGTGGGCTTTAAAGCGCACTCACCACGCTAAACTAACGTTAAGCGATAAAGCTAATATCAATACGATATTAGCTTTTTTTTTGCAAAAAATTTATACCACGTACCCACTAAAACCAAGTGCTTTAAAGTACAGTTTTGGAATGCCAAAGCCACATTCATTAAGTAACTCACTAAAACGCATCCGATCAAGCGGGTAAAACTCACGCTCTAAGTTATGTGCCATTTGCGTTTTTCCTGCTTCACTAAGGCCAAGCTCTTTGCATGTATTAAGTTGTGCCTCTCGTTCAAATGGGGTTTCTGGGCGCATTAAATCAGCAATAAATACTGGTGCAGATTTTTTAAGGTTGTTTTTAATTCCCTTTAATAACTGCTTTTTATCGCCGTTATCTTCAACAAAATGCATCACCAATAAACATAATACCGCGTCGGCTTTAACTTTTAATTTATCTACTGGTTGGCACTCAATGCTAACTCGTGAGTCAATACCTTGCTCTATAAAGCGTTGCTTAGCAATGGCTAACATGTCGGCCGAGGTATCTTGAGCGGTAAACTGCCATGTAGAATTAATATTCGCCAGCGCTGCGATTTCTTTACCAGTGCCCGCGCCTACCACTAAAATATGGGCGTTATCAGTTAACGTAGCGCTTAGCTGTGCGTTGGTTAGTTGATGTAATAGCTCGTAACCTGGGACTAAACGGGTAATACGGTTATCATACTCTTGTGCTTCTTCGCCTGTAAAAGTGGGCATACTATTTCCTTAAATTACGTTTATGGTGGAGTATCCACCCGGTTTTTTAGCGACATGAATTTGCGTTGCAACGCGTTCGCTCATTTCACTTACATGTGAAATCACACCGACCTTTCTACCTTGCGCTTGCAGTGAATCTAGCGCGTCCATTGCAATACTAAGTGTTTCACTATCTAGTGTACCAAAGCCTTCGTCAATAAATAACGAGTTAATTTGCACTTTGTTTGAAGATAAAGAGGCCAGCCCTAATGCAAGTGCTAACGATACTAAAAATGATTCTCCGCCAGAGAGTGTATTTACAGAACGTTGTTCATCGGCCATATCGCGGTCAATAATCGCTATATCAAGTGAATCAGCTATTGCTGTGAGTTCGTAACGCTTATTCAGCGTTTTTAAATGGCTATTTGCATAATGTAGCAATATTTTTAGTGTTTGTGTTTGCGCTAAATTACGCATCGTTTTACCTGTGGCGTCACCGAGCACTTTATTAAGTAAATGCCATTGTTCTACTTGTTGTTTAAGCTTGCTTAGCTCAGCCTGCTTGCCCTCAAGAGCTTTTGCATTTTGGTTGTGCTGCTCGATGGCAGTATTAATCGTAAGTAAGTTATTTTGTAATTGTGTTTGCTGCACAGTTAATTGAGTTTGTTGATCAATTAACTGTGCTTCGCCGTGTGCTGGCTTATTATTTTGCTGATGCTGCTCATTGATATTTTGCTGTTGTTTTAGCGCGGCACGAGCATCAACTAATGCTTGAGATAACTGCTCGCTATGCTTTAGCTGCTCTTTAATATCGTCATTACTTATAGCCAGTAGCACCTCGATTTGCTGATGGCTAATATCAGCATAAAGCGCGCTAAATTCTTCAAACCAAGCACTATAGCGTGTTTCAAGTGTGGCTAGCTCTTGGCTGTTATCGGCGAAGCGCTGCTCAAGGTTTTTAAGCGTAATAGCGTGCTCATCGCGCTGTTTTACGGCGCTATCGTGTGCCTGTTGACTCTGATTTAATTCACTCTGGCACTGCTCTACTTGCCTATTCAGCTGAACCTGATAATCATCAGCGCTAATCGTTTGGTTATCGAATAACGCTAAGCGCTGTTGCTGGGTATTGTTGTGTTGTTGCTGTGCTTTAGTTAAATCGTCGTTGAGCGTGCTAATTTGCTGCTCAGCTTTAGTAATAAGGGGAGTTAGTTGCTGCAGCTGTAAATTAGCGCTGTCTAATTGCTTTTGAGTTTGCTCAAGTTGTAGTTGCTGATGTTGATACTGCTCTACTTGCTCACCTAATTCGCTTAGCGTTAACGCGCCGGTTTGTAATGTTTGCCAAAATTGACTGTTTTCAAAATGAGAATTCAGCTCACTTATAAGTGTTTCGCGTTGGCTGAGCAATTCCTTGTGCTTATTATTAAGCATGGTGAGCTGATTGTTCAGTTCAACATGCTGGGTATTTAATTGTTGCTGAGCAGTCTGTTCTTTTTTAACCGTGTTTTGCAGTTGGTTAACCGTTTCTTGCAACTGGTTTTGTTGTTTTTGTGCTGCAAAGTACTGCGCTTTTTGCTCGCTTAATTGTTTATGGGTGTCATCAAGCTGCTCAACGCTCAAGTCATTAAGATCTGTTTTAGCCGCTTGCATGGTGTTTTTAATGTCTAACATTTTGGCTTGGGCATCAGCAATCGCTTGGCTTTGCTGCTTATGCTCTGCGACTAAAACAGCATGCTGCGTTTGATGTTGATGTAGCTGGGTTTGTGCATCTAAGTGCTGCTGCTTAGCGCCAGTATAAGTATTTTCAAAGTCGGTTATTAAGTTATTAAAAGGTTGGCTTTGATTATTTGCAAACGGATGCTCAGTGGCTCCACAAACCGCACATGCCTCATTATGCAGTAGTTGTGCGCGTAAATGTTCAACATGTTCACTCGCACGCAGCCGTGCTTGATTAAGCGATTGCTCGGCGTGTTTAAGTGCTTGCTCTTTTCTGCTTAATTGCTCACGCAGTGTGATGTTAGTTTGTTCACTCTGAGTTAGCTTTTCTGCTGTAATACTTTGTTGCTGCACTGTGTGCTTTAGTTCTTGATTAAATTGCTTATAACGCGCTCGTTGCTCTTTTAAATAATCAATATTTTTAAGCTGATTATCACACTGCTCAATATTGAATTGCTCTTGCTGTTGGGTGAGCTTATTTAGATTTTGTTGTTCAGTGCTTAGTGCGTGCTCTGCATGTTCTAACTGTTTATTTTGCTCGTTGAGCTTGGTATCGAGAGTGCTTAGCTGCAAAGTAATAGTTTGCTTTTGTTGCTCGAGTGTTTTTAATTGCGTTGTGGTATTAAAAAACTGCTTAAAGCTGTGATTAAAATAGTTCCAATCAGTGGCCAATGGCTTTAGTTGATTGTTTTCTTGTAACCACTGCTGATGGTGAGTGCTTTGTGTTGTTGCCTGCTCCACGCTGAGATTATTTTGTTGTAGCTGCTGTTGTAACTCGTTTAATTGTTGCTGCTCTTTGGCTCTTTGTTGTGTCAGGCTTGTTATACTTTGCGTAAAAATAGCTAATTGACTGTCGAGCTCACGTGCTTTTGTTATGACTGGTTCAGCTGTTTGTTGTTGTTGTTTTGCTGTTGCTAATTCGCTTTGATGTTTTTTTACCTTACTTGCTTGTTCATTAATAAGCGCGGCATGATCCAGCGCGTTTAATTCCTTTATTTGCGAATTTAACTGGCTGTTTTGCACCGTTAAGCTTTTAAAGCGCTGGCGATTATCTTTAATTTCAAGCGCACTCTGTGCTTGTTTTGCTTGCTCAGTTTGTGCTTTAACCGCATTTAGTGCATCACTTGCTTGTTGCTCGTTTTGTTGAGCCGCTGTTAATGCTTGCTCTAAACTGTGTGCTTGTTTATACCAATTAATACCCTGCTCTGTGCTGGCCAACGTTGTTTTTATGTGTTCAGTTTGTTTTTTTAGTTCATCAAGAGTGTGCTTCTTCTCACTTAGCTCTTCATCAGACAATAACGCATAACTGGCTAAGCTGGCTGTTAGTAATTCAAATTTATCTTTAACTGCTTTATTACGCTCAAATATACGTTGGCCAATTCGACTAAATTTATCGGTGCCAGTAAGGCACTCTAAAAGTTGTGCGCGCTCATCGCCGGTGGCTTTTAAAAAGGCGGCAAACTCATGTTGTGCTAGTAGCACTGCACGGGAGAATTGCTCAAAAGTGAGGCCTATTTTATTTTCAATGGCTTTGATGGTGGTGCTTTTGTCGGCAATTAAGGTTTCATCCGGTAAGCTATGCAAAGTATGCTCTGCCACTTTTAGTTTGCCGGTTACTTTTTTATGCGTGCGTTGAATACTGTAGCGTGCTCTATAAAGTTGCTGATCTTGCCCGCTAAAGTCCACTTCCGCATAGCCTTCCCATTTCCCACGGCGCAATAAATTGCGGGCATCGTTAAGCTTTATGTTATCGCCGTTAAAATCAATTAGGTTACCTTTGTCGCCTTTCAAACGAGCAGTTTTCGTATAAAGCGCTAAACAAATGGCATCAAGTACGGTACTTTTTCCCGCGCCGGTGTCACCTGTAATGGCAAATAAACCTGCGTCTTTGAGTGGGGATGCTAAAAAGTCGATTTCGGCATCAGCAATGGAGGCTAAGTTATGAATACGCACGGCGGTTATTTTCATAGTAGCTGCTCCTGTTCAAGTTCATCAATAACGTCGGTTAATAGTGCTTTTAATTCACTGGGAACAGTTTCGCCAGCCATATCTTTGTCGTTATTAAAGGCTTGTTCGAGCAAATTAATTGGGTTGAGCATTTCCACAAAGCTTAAATCCTCAAATACCGTTTCTGAAGAATTATTCACTTGCTGATCGCGTACCCGTTCTATACCGCAAAAGTTAACTTGTTTGCCCTTTAGTGCTTGCTCAATTTGCTCACGAAAAGTGGTGTCAATATCACTGGATTTTAGCTTTACTCGTAAGTACGGGGCTATTTCATACTGTTGTGTATCGAGCGCTTTTATTTGCTCACACAGCTGAGCTAAAGGGACGCACTCTCCTTCTGGTAGAACAATAACTTCCGCGAGTCGAGGAATGTAAAGGGGGTTTACAGTAGTGCTTAGCGGTTGGTCTTTTTGTCCGTTAAACTCAACCACGTTGACTTGATGGGTATATTTCCTTTCTGAAAACGACATTGGAATAGGTGTACCGCTGTAGCGGATGTGCTCATTTTTAGCCACTAACTGTGCTTTGTGCAAATGCCCTAGCGCTACGTAATTGGCATGCTTACCAAATACTGACGCTGAAATGGCTTCTTCACCGCCAATGACTAAGTTACGCTCAGAATCACCAGAAATATTTCCACCTTTGGCATGTAAGTGACCCATAACAATTAAAGGTGTACTTTCATTGGTAAGCGTTAATGCATGTTCAAATGCTAGTTGGTAAGCTTTAGCAACGCCTTGTGCGTAACTAGGGCCATCCTCGCTCTGGCTAAGCGTACTTATATCGCTGGTTCGTAAAAACGGCATAGCGATTACTACAGCGTGTTTGTCGTTATCATTAATTGTTATTACCACGTCATTGGGATTGGCGGGATCAAACCGGCCTACAACATGGGTATCAAACTGGGCTAATAAAGGCTGAGCAGTCAAAATACGATTAGCAGAGTCATGATTGCCAGCAATTATAACCACGTGTAATTGCGGACACTGTGCTTTGGCATTTTTTATAAATTGATAGAGTTGGTTTTCGGCGCTAGCACTGGGGGTGGCGGTATGATAAATATCGCCTGCAACAAGCAATAAATCGATTTGTTGGCTAACTAGGGTGGTTAATAACCAAGAGAAAAAAGCATGATGTTCATGACGGCGATCATGTTCATAAAATTGCTGACCTAAGTGCCAGTCTGAAGTGTGAAGAACTTTCATTTTGCGCTCTTAAAAAACCATAAGAGCGCCAATATACCCAAGGCAATTAAAGATGCAAGTATCGCTTTAGGTTAAAGTATACCAAGCAATAAAAATAACCGGCAAAGCTGCGAGCGCAATTGTTAAAGGCCACTTTAATGCCTTCGCTTTTTTGGCCTGTAATACTGCTAGTGCGTTTGTTTCATTACAAGCAGCTACTTTATCAATATACAGGTAGCCTGAGTTAATATACTGCTTACAACTTTGCACGTCTGCTGGTATTGCAATTAGTTTTTGCTGCTTTTTTAGGACATAAAAATCCATAAACTCACCACACTTAATACGACTAGTTAGAACAAAAAATATTTGAGAGAAACACTAAAAAAGTACCCTCAAATTAAAAAAGTGGGCGATTCTAATTACAAACCATAGTAAAGATCAACCTAAAACTGCGTTTTTTAGTATTTTTAATGAAAATAGCTGTGTTTTTTCATTTTATCTCTACTTTTAGTGATACTCAGCCTATTTTGTAAACCCCCTTTACAGCTTAGTTTTTTATGTAAATTGCTAAACAATTTAGTTAAATGTTGTTGTGTAAAACAGTGTTTTTTATATTTACATAAAGGTGTGGAATATCACCCTATAAAAGTAGGGTTTTATCGCTATTTTATTGAAGCTTAGCTGTAAATTTGTCACAGTAGCGTCACTAAAATCGATCAGGATTAACAATGAAGAAAAATTTATTTACATTGAGTGCGTTTGTATTGCCTTTGGCAATGGCGAGCTCTGTGATGGCCTCATCTGTTGAACAGACTAAAGGCAGCTATGTTGATAAGTTTCGTCAACTAGATGAAGCTTTGCCTACCCCTAATGTTTACCGCAGTGCCGCAGGTGCACCGGCAGAAAATTACTGGCAACAACGCGTTGATTACGATATTGATGTAAAGCTTGATGAGCAAAAGCGTCGTTTAACGGGGAGTCAAACAATTGAATATAAAAATAACTCACCGCATACGCTTAAATATTTATGGCTACAGCTTGATCAAAACATTTTTAAAAACGACTCGATTGCAGAAACCACGCAAACTTTTAAAAGTACCCTACAAAACGAACCTGATGCCAAGCCTGCTAAATTAAGCTTAGGTGATTTACGTCGTCAGCAGTTTATGAACGACAATGAGCTAGGTTACACCATTAGCAATGTTAAAGATGAAGATGGTAAAGCGCTGCGTGTAACGGTTGTTGATACTCTAATGCGTATAGATTTAAACACGCCACTTAAACCGGGTAAAGATGTTGAGTTTAGCATGGACTTCGCGTTTAATTTGGTTGAGGAAGATGCGGTAGGTGCACGTGCAGGTTATGAACACTTTGAAGAAGACGGTAACGATATTTTCTTAGTAGCACAGTGGTTCCCTCGTTTAGCTGCGTATACTGATTACGAAGCATGGACTAACAAGCCATTTTTAGGCAGCGGTGAATTCACCTTAGAATTTGGCGACTACGACGTTGAAATTACAGTTCCTGCAGATCATATTGTATCGGCAACCGGTAAGCTTGATAACCCAAGCTCTGTTTTAACTAGTACTCAGCGCAAGCGTTTAAAAAAAGCTGAAACAGCTAAACGTCCTGTATTTGTAGTTACTGAAGAAGAAGCGCTCGAAAACGAAAAAGCCGGTACAGACAAAACAAAAACGTGGCATTTTAAAGCTGAAAACGTTCGTGATTTTGCATGGGCGTCGTCACGTAAATTTATGTGGGATGCTAAAGGTTACCAACAAGGGGGGAATGAGCAACCACTGGTTATGGCTATGTCGTTTTTCCCTAAAGAAGGTGGCGATTTATGGAAGAAATATTCAACTGAATCTGTGGTACATACCATGGAAGTATATTCAAAATACTCATTTGATTACCCGTACCCAACTGCACAGTCAGTCAATGGTCCTGTAGGGGGTATGGAATACCCAATGATCACTTTTAATGGTCCACGTACAGATTTACAAGACGATGGCACGCGTACTTATTCTCAAGCAGAAAAGCGCTTTTTAATCGGGGTTGTTATCCACGAAGTGGGGCATATTTATTTCCCTATGATTGTAAACTCAGATGAGCGTCAGTGGACCTGGATGGATGAAGGTTTAAATAGCTTTTTAGATGGTGTTGCTGGGCGTGAATGGGATCCAACCATTCCTTGGGGTGTTGAGCCACGTGATATTGTGGCGTACATGAAGTCTGAAACTCAAGTGCCTATTATGACGCAATCAGACAGTGTGCTTCGTTTAGGCCCTAATGCCTACACTAAACCAGCTGCAGCATTAAATATTTTACGTGAAGTTATTTTAGGTCGTGAATTATTTGATTTTGCGTTTAAAGAGTATGCACAGCGCTGGAAATATAAGCGCCCTACTCCAGCTGATTTTTTCCGTACTATGGAAGAAGCGTCAGGCGTTGATTTAGATTGGTTCTGGCGTGGTTGGTTTTACACCACAGACCATGTTGATATCTCGCTTGATAAAGTATATCAATTACGGTTAGACACCAAAAACCCTGATATCGACTTTAAACGTTTACGTGACATTGAAGCGAATAAGCCAAGCTCATTATTTGTTGAGCGTAATCGTGCTGAAGGTAAAAAAACCTGGGTTGAGAAAAATCCAGATGTAACCGATTTTTATGACGAAAACGATCGCTTTACGGTTACTAATAAAGAGCGTAATTCGTACAACAAATTTTTAAAAGGCTTAAAACCGTGGGAGCGTAAAACACTCGATCGCGCATTAGAAGAAGACAAAAACTACTATGTTATGGAGTTTTCAAATCTAGGCGGCCTAGTGATGCCGATTCTTTTAGAGTTAACTTATGAAGATGGCACCAAAGAAGAGCGTTACATTCCTGCAGAAATTTGGCGTCGTAACCACAAAAACGTACAAAAACTGATTATTACCGACAAAAACAAACCGCTCACCTCAGTAACCGTTGATCCGGGTTGGGAAACGGCAGATGTGAATGTAGAAAATAATCACTACCCACGTCGTATTATTCCTTCGCGTATTGAAGTCTACAAACGTGAAAAGAGTAAAGCAAAAGTAAGCCGCGATATCATGCAGGATATTAAAACTGAGTTGAAAAAAGACGAAAAAAATAACGAAGAGGACCAATAATAATGCGATTTTTGCTTATTATTGTTTGCTTTTTAATTGCTGCGCCGAGTATGGCGCATCAATTAAAATCATCCGTTACCACGGTGTTATTTAATCAACGAACTCACAATATTGAATTAATGCATCGCTTTTACTTACATGACACAGAGCATGCTGTTGGCAGTTTATTTCAAGGCAAAGTGGATATCATCAATAACAAGCGTGACCAAAAACGCTTTGCTAAATATGTTGAATCTCATATTGCTTTGCAAACCTTAACGGGTGAGCCGCTCACACTTAATTACGTGGGTGCACAAGTGGATGGTAAGTTCTTTTGGGTTTACCAAGAAGCGACGATCCCCGATGAGATTGAAGGTGTTAAGATGAGTAATGGCGCATTGCGCGATTTATGGCCTGCGCAAGTCAATATGGTAAATGTTGAAGGGCGAGGAAAAGTAAAAACGTTAAACTTTAGTCAAGACGATACGTGGCTTGAAGCACGATTTGAAACTAACTAACCCACTGCGCACCTTTATAAGGTGCGCACTTTTTTGCTGTATAAATTAGCTGATCGCGTTAATTTACTTCATCGTAAAATCAATATAACAGTTGTTATTCAAACCCAAACTATTGTGTTATCAAATGAGCTATACTAAGAGGGCAATGGACTGAACTCTTTGTAATTGTCTATTGATATACTTTTTATATAAAGCAAATCCAGCAAAATGAGCTAATAACTTAGCGCAAGGAATGAAATGAAAACGCAAATTGAGGCAATCAAAGGTGTTATTTTTGATTTAGACGGAACCTTAGTATCATCAGAATTAAATTTTTCATTGATTAAAGCCCAAGTAGGTTGCCCTGCAGAACTAGATCTACTCGAATATATAGAGCAATTACCCTCACCCTACATGCGTGAAGAAGCGATGAATATAGTGCATCAGCATGAGCTACTTGATGCGCAAACGGCGACCCTTTTACCCGGCGTTGTTGAAGCTGTTAACGCTCTGCGAGCAAAGAATATTCCTATGGCTATTGTGACTCGTAATTTTGATAAAGCGGCCACACTAAAGTTGCAACACAACCCATTGCCAATAGAAACGGTACTCACTCGAACTGAAGCGCCAGCCAAACCCGATCCGAGTGCTTTATTAATGATCGCAAGGCAGTGGTCCATGCCCGTTGATAACGTTATTTACGTTGGTGATTATTTATATGATATACAAGCGGCCCATAATGCAAAAATGCGAGCCTGTTTATATGCTCCCGATGTAACCCCTGCGTATGCCGAGCAAGCCGACTTTGTGATTCATGCTTTTGATGAATTAGTGTCGTTAGTTGAAAGTTACGCTGAAAAAGTGGAGTTATGTTAAATTGCAGTGTATTTCATTTCGCTAATAGCATAACGGGTATTATTTAAATTAATACCCCGCTGCTTTTGCGCAGCATAACATGTTGAACCACTAGCCCAATACGCTTTGAATTGGTAAAATATCAAAAACAGAACGTATTCAATAGAGGCACAAGATGGGCAGAGCATTTGAAGTCCGCAAAAGTTCGATGGCTAAAACCGCCAACGCAAAAACTAAAGTAAATTCAAAGTACGGTAAAGAAATTTACGTTGCAGCCAAAAGTGGTGAACCCGACCCCGATGTAAATCAAACATTGCGCCGCTTAATTGAAAAAGCCAAAAAAGACCAAGTTCCTGCGCACGTAATCGAAAAAGCAATTGAAAAAGCAGCCGGCGGGGCAGGGGAAGATTACTCAACTGCACGGTACGAAGGCTACGGCCCGGGTAATTGTATGGTGATTGTTGACTGTTTAACCGATAACCCTAATCGTACTATTAAAGACGTGCGCTTACCGTTTACTAAAACAGATTCAAAAATCGGCACACCTGGTTGTGTTGCACATATGTTTGATCACCTTGCTGTTTTGGGGTTTGCAGGTGACGACGATGAAGTCGTGTTAGAAGCGCTGATGATGGCTGACGTTGATGTGACTGATGTAGAAGCCGAAGATGGCAAGGTGTCGGTATTTGCACCGCATACTGAGTACTTTAAAGCTAAAACGGCATTAGAAGAAGCATTTGAAGGCATTAACTTTGAAGTTGATGAAATTACCTTCGTTCCACAAGTACATGTTGAAATTACTGATGAAGAAGTGATTGCCAACTTTGATAAATTTATCAATATGCTTGAAGATTGCGATGACGTACAAAATGTTTATCACAACGCGACCATTAAAAACTAATTCGTAGTTTTAACTAGGCGAATTTTAGCTATTTTGCCGCTTAATAAAACAAAAAGCGCGTTTTGTGTAGGCAAAACGCGCTTTTTTAGTGTTAAATAAATGTCAGCTATTCAGCTATTCAGCTATTCAGCTATTCAGCTAGGTTATGGTGCTGTGCTTTATATTTTAAGCGGTAGCTATGCAGTAGCGGCTCAGTGTAGCCGCTAGGTTGGCTAACCCCTTCAAATACCAGTGCCATAGCGGCTTGATAAGCAACACTTTTAGCCAGTGTTTGCTCATTAGTTGCCATGGGAGTGTAAAGGCTGTCATGTTCATTTTGGCCATCAACAACCTTAGCCATTTTTGCCATCACTTTTTGTACTAGCTCTTTACTGCACACGCCATGATGCAGCCAGTTGGCGATATGCTGGCTTGAGATACGTAGAGTGGCTCTATCTTCCATTAAGCCAATATGGTTAATGTCAGGCACTTTAGAACAGCCTATTCCTTGATCAATCCAACGTACAACGTAACCTAAAATACCTTGCGCGTTATTTTCAAGCTCACTTTGAATATCTTCTTTTGACAGCGTTTCTGGGTTTGCCATTAGCGGGGGTGTTAATAAGCTTTCTAGGCTTGCTATTTGGCGCGTGGCAATGCTTTGCTGCAGGCTAAATACATCCACATCATGGTAATGCATTGCGTGTAATGTGGCGGCGGTAGGGGAGGGCACCCAAGCCGTATTAGCACCTGATTGAGGGTGCGCTATTTTTTGCTCCATCATCATCGCCATTTTATCGGGCATTGCCCACATACCTTTACCAATTTGCGCTTTATGGCTTAAGCCACAAGCTAGGCCAATATCAACGTTACGATCTTCATAAGCGCTGATCCAAGGCTGTGCTTTAATAGCCGCTTTAGGCAGTACCACACCCGCTTGCATAGAGGTATGAATTTCATCACCGGTGCGGTCTAAAAAGCCGGTGTTAATAAATACAACACGCTCTTTAGCAGCATGAATACAGGCTTTTAAGTTAGCAGATGTACGACGCTCTTCGTCCATAATACCCATTTTTAGGGTGTTTTTAGGCAAGCTCAGCGCCTCTTCAACCATGCCAAATAAAGTGTTAGCAAATGCTACTTCATCAGGGCCGTGCATTTTTGGTTTTACAATATTAATACTTTGCGCGGTTGAGTTCTGAATGGCATTTTTAGTGTTTAAATCGTGCAGTGCGGCTGTTGCGGTGAACATGGCATCCATAATTCCTTCAAACACATCATTACCACTTACATCGGTAATAGCAGGGTTTGTCATTAAATGCCCAACGTTACGCACAAACATCATACTGCGCCCTTTTAGGGTCAGTTTTTGGCCATCAAGACCTGTGTATTGACGATCGGCTTGTAACGTACGGTCGACCATTTTGTCGCCTTTTCTAAACGTTTCAACCAAGTTGCCCTGCATTAGGCCCAACCAGTTTTTGTACACTTGCACTTTATCTTCGGCATCAACTGCGGCAACTGAGTCTTCACAGTCCATAATGGTGGTCAGCGCTGCTTCAAGTACCACATCTTTTAGCCCAGCTTTATCTGCTTGGCCAATAGGGTGATGGTGGTCTATTTGCAGCTCAACATGTAATCCATTGTTTTTAAGTAAAATAACACTTGGGTTTTGTGCCTCACCTTGATAGCCAACGAGTTGTTCAGGGTTTTTAAGTGTAGTGTGCGAGCTGTCGCGTAATGTAATTGCAAGTGCGCCATCCACGATTGAATAATTAGTACTTTCGATGTGCGAGCCATTTTCAAGGGGTAGCGCCTTATCTAAAAATTGTCTGGCGTAGGCCATTACTTTAAAGCCGCGCACTGGGTTGTATTGAGTCCCTTTCTCTGCACCATCTTCCTCACTGAGTACGTCTGTACCGTATAGTGCATCGTATAGTGAACCCCAGCGTGCATTGGCAGCATTTAAAGCAAAGCGGGCATTACTAACTGGAACTACTAACTGTGGCCCTGCAGTCAACGCTATTTCTGGTTCTACATTTTGGGTTTCAATATTAAAGTTTTCAGGTTCATCAACTAAATAACCAATGTCTTTTAAAAAGTCTTGGTACTGGGCTTGATCAACGTTTTTATTAGCAACATGGTAGTCATCAATCTGTTTTTGTAATTGTTCACGTTTAGCGAGCAGTGACTTGTTCAGCGGAGTAAGTGTTTGCACTATGTGGGCAAAGCTTTTCCAAAACTGGTGTTCGTCTAGATGAGTACCTGGTAATAGTTGTTTTTTAACAAATTCAGCTAGTTGCTTATCAACGCTGAGTCCAGAGTGGGTGAGAGTATGGCTCATAATTAAAATCCTTAAACGGTCCGACAGAATGCATTTTTTATATGCGTACACTTACCATATCGCAAAAAAGTTACTTTGAATGCTTTTTAGTCATTCACTATATGTATAGCCGTAATAACAACTATAAATTTACTAAATCTAAAAAATAAGCCTAATGTTTAATTAAGCGCTACAGAGCTAACGCAATGTAGTCACTCTCTCAACAATAAATATTAATACCCGTTCGAAGGACTTTATTATGACAACATATCAAGGCGAAACAGATACACTAGCAACACTATGCCAATCACAAGGCAGTGCATGGAAAACTATTAATCCTGAATACGCAACTCGCATGCGTTTACAAAATCGTTTTCGCTCTGGTGTTGATATTGCACAATTTACTGCTGACATTATGCGTGAAGACATGGCTGCATACGACAAAGACACAAGTCAGTACACACAGTCTTTAGGTTGTTGGCATGGTTTTACTGCGCAACAAATGATGATGGCAATCAAGCGTCATCAAAAAACAACTAAACGCAGTTACGTATACCTAAGTGGTTGGATGGTTGCAGCACTTCGCTCTGAGTTCGGCCCACTTCCAGATCAAAGTATGCACGAGAAAACATCAGTACCAGCACTTATCGAAGAAATCTACACCTTCTTAAAGCAAGCTGATGCACGTGAACTTGACCATTTATTTAACGAGCTAGACGATGCAAAAGCAAACGGCGGCGACGTTCAAGCAGTGCTTAATAAAATTGATAACTTTGAAACGCATGTTGTGCCAATCATTGCTGATATTGACGCAGGTTTTGGTAACGAAGAAGCGACTTACCTACTTGCTAAAAAGATGATTGAAGCGGGTGCTTGTGCTATCCAAATCGAAAACCAAGTATCAGACGCTAAGCAATGTGGTCACCAAGCAGGTAAAGTTACCGTTCCTCATGAAGACTTTTTAGCTAAAATTAATGCAGTACGTTACGCGTTTCTAGAGCTAGGTATTGATAACGGTATTATCGTTGCGCGTACCGATTCTCTAGGTGCAAGCTTAACGCAAAAAGTACCGGTTTCACAAAAACCAGGTGACTTAGCAAGCCAATACAATGCATTTTTAGAAACAACACCGGTAAACAGTGTTAATGATTTAAATGAAGGCGAAACGGCAATGAAGCTTAATGGCCAACTTTGTAAGCCTACACGCCTAGATAACGGTTTATACCAGTTCCGCGAAGGCACTGAGAAAGACCGCGTAGTACTAGATTGTGTTACTAGCTTACAGTCAGGCGCTGATTTACTGTGGATTGAAACAGAAAAACCACACGTAAAACAAATTGCAGAGCTGGTAAATCGCGTTAAAGAACAAGTTCCAGATGCTAAATTAGTATACAACAACTCACCGTCGTTCAACTGGACGCTTAAGTTCCGTGAGCAAGTATACCAAGAGTGGCAAGAAGCAGGTCGTGACCTTAGCGCTTACCCAAGTATAGATGACAATAAAGCGCTTATGGCTCCAGAAATGGATGCAACAGAGCTTGCTGCAGCTGCAGACTTACTGGTACAAAACTTCCAACGCGATGGTGCGCGTGAAGCAGGTATTTTCCATCACCTAATTACATTACCAACGTACCATACAGCAGCATTAAGCACTGATATTCTATCTGAAGGTTACTTCGGTGACTTAGGTATGTTGGCTTATGTACGTGACGTACAACGTCAAGAAATCCGTCGTGAGCAAGCGTCAGTTAAGCATCAAGACCTTGCAGGCTCTAACATTGGCGATACGCACAAAGAGTACTTCTCTGGCGAGAATGCACTTAAAGCCGGTGGTGAAGCTAATACCATGAACCAATTCTAATTCAACTAGATAGTGTTACTTAAGGGCCGTAAGGCCCTTTTTTTATGCCTGCATAAAGGCAAAATATAATAGATCAGTATTTTACTAGCTAGTCATTCAGGGATGCAATGCAGCTTAAAAGTGTAAATAAATTTAAAGGATGTTTATGCTCGGCTGTGAGGGCTTTATGTTGATTACGCTTTAACACGGGTAAGCACAATAAATTACCCGCTTTTTACCACATATAGATCAGAGTTTAACTAGGGTCTGTTGACCTTTCAAGGTTAAATTTGCAGCAGTCTGTTTGGTAGTTAGGCAAGGCAGAGCCTATGTGGTGTGGTTCTTCCCCATAAATAGGCGATAACGCAGCATCAATGCCAAACAGGCGTTGCCCAAAGGGTTCTGCCTAGGGGCGATTTACTCTTTGTTGCTCGGTTTTTACTTAGCCCACTAGGTTACAAACCTCGCGCCGCGATTAAACCGCCCCTAGTTTGAACAAATTTAATCCGCAAAGGTCAACAGACCCTAAGCTACTAAAAAGCAGATCACGATTTAACTAGCTAGTTAAAATACAGATCAGGTTTTAACTAACAAGGTTAAAAACAGCCATTCTCTTCATCATTAAGGGTAGATTTGCCTTTCTAATCCTCAATTTGAGCATCTAAACGCTTAATTTAAAGATTTTTAACTAGGTTTAGAAAGTAATAAACCGATTTTTTACTAACTGTCGCACCTTATAAAACATTTTTTTACTAACTGAGGGCTTATAAACAGTGACTCAAACCGAATTTTTACTAACTCAAAGGGGCTGAGTTAGTATAAACCGAATTTTTACCAACTCAGTTTAAAGCTAAGTCCGATATTTAGCTAAAGTATGTAAGGGATTACTCACATTATTGCTGTAAAGGGGGTTTACACTTGTGAGCTTCGAGCAACGAGCTTGTATAGCTCGTTACTCATAACTCTACGTTTTATTTCGAATGCTTATCAAACCACCACTGAATGTAAGCCACTTTAGTCATTAAATTTGATGGACGGGCAGTTATACCATGTGAAGCGTTTGGAATGCGCACCATCGCGGTATCAACCCCCTGTAATTTTAACGCTTGATAAAACTGCTCAGTTTCTGAAATTGGCGTACGGTAGTCTGCTTCACCAGTCAGAAGCATGGTTGGGGTTTTAACATTGCCAACATAACTGATTGGTGAGCGCTTCATGTAATGCTCAATATGGTCCCAAGGTTTACCCGGAAACCAATAATCGGCAAAAAACGGATAGAAGTCAGCAGTTAGTACAAAGCTGAACCAATTAATCACAGGCTTAGCAACAACAGCGGCAGCAAAGCGATCCGTATGGCCTACAATCCACGCGGTTAATACACCGCCGCCAGAGCCACCGGTAACGAATAATTTAGACTCATCAATAAAGCCTTTATCGATTAGCGCGTCAACGCCAGTCATTAAATCATCGTAATCATTGCTTGGGTAATTATGATGAATAGTTTGTGCAAACTCTTTACCGTACGAGTCACTGCCTCGTGGGTTCATGTATAAAACGACATTTCCTTTAGCGGCAAATAGTTGTACTTCGGCACTAAAGTGAGGGCCATAGTTAGCAACAGGGCCACCGTGAATTTCAAGCACCAGTGGGTATTTTTTTGATTTATCAAAACCCGGCGGGTAAGCAACCCAGCCTTGTATTGGTAACTCGTCGTGGCTTGATTTTAACCATAGCTCTTCAACCTTGGCGAGTTGTTTAGTTTGTAGTGCATCTGAGTTTAAATCGGTTAAACGCTTTACTGTACCTCGCTTTATTGTTGCAACGTCAGCTGGACGCTGGATATCAGCCAGTGTAAATGCAATATCGCCATTTTCACTAATATCAAAATCACCACCAGAATAAGGGCGCCCAAACGCCACACTTCCTATTTTTTCAGTAATTACTTTACGTTTACCGCTTCGAGGTTGATAAACAAGTGCGGTTTGGCCTTCATCGGCATAACTAAAATAGAGGCCTTTTGAATTTGCGCTCCACTTTATTTGGCCAACGCTGCGATCGAAATCGCTAGTCAGGCTTTGAGTATCGCCAGTTTTCAAATCACGAATATAAAGCTGAGTATTTTCATAGTTAGTGCGTTTGTCGTCGTAGCCAGTATAAGCAAGATACTGACCGTTTGGTGAGACCTGAGGTTGTTGATCTGGCCCATTACGGTCGGTCAGTGGGGTGATCTTTAACGTGCTTAAATTAAGTTGGTACACTTCACTATTGGTAGGCTTGAGCGCATGTTCAGCGTGTCTATTGGCTGAGAAATAAAGTGATTCGCCGTTTTTACTAAAGCTTACACCCCCATTGTAATTAAAGTTATCGTCAGTGAGTTGTTGTGCATTGCCGCCATTCGCATTAAGAGTAAATAGCTGATTAAACCCTTTTTGACTATAGCCACTGCCATCTGCACGGTAGTAAACATCGTCAATGAATTTAGCTGGCTCTGCCCAGTTAGCACCTTTAGGTTTGCCAGGCAAACTGACAGGAGGTGAGCTTATTTCAGGAACAAACATACTAAACACTAGGTGTTTAGAATTAGGTGACCAAGTTATTGAGCGAGGTGCATTAGTAAGGTTACTAATTTTTGCCACAGCTCCAGTTTTAAGCCACTTCATGTATATTTGATTACTGCCATCTCTGTTAGAGATAAACGCAAGGCGCTGCCCATCGGGTGACAACACAGGCGAGTAGTCCATAAATACACCTGATGTTAAGGGCTGTAGTTGTTCTGTGTTGTAATCAACAGACCAAATATTACCGACTTTGCGATCGGTTTTAATATCCATGCGGTTACGAACGAAATACACTGTTTTACCGTCTTCGGTGATGTCTATTTGGTTGGCATATTCTAAGTTGAATATATCTTGAAGTTGCAATGTGTGTGTATTGTCGTTTGCGCTGGCAAAATGGCTTGCGCTAAATATAAAACTAAGTGCTAAAAACTGTTTCATTATTAATCCCTGTTGTTAACTTATGTACAGTTATAAGTGAGGGATTATTAAATTAACAGCACAATGCGATGAAGCCCATAATTAACTCTATGAGCATTAATTCAATGAGGTTACAAAGGCTGTAAAGGGGGTTTACAGCTTAATCTGTATTTTTAACTTTAGCTATTGGCTGAGCAAAGCGCTTTTATCTCTTCAATAATTGCAATGCCTTGGGGGTTATCGCCATGCACGCAGATGCTGTCAGCAACTAGTTTCAACGATTTTCCAGATTGAGTAGTTACACTTTTACCGGTTAAAAGCTGCTTAACCTGAGCTAATAATGCGTCTTTGCTATGCACACTGCCCGGTATATTTCGTGCTACTAATTGCCCTTGGTCTGTGTATTGCCTGTCTGCGAACGCCTCTAATATCAGTGTGAGCCCAAGGTGCCGTGCCATTGTTTGATGTAGCTTGGCATCGGCTGTGGCGAGTATCATCAACTTTAAGTTAGCAGGGTAACTGGCAACCGCACCCATAACAGTGGTAAGCAATTGCTGGTTGTTCATCATGTCGTTATACAGCGCACCATGGGGTTTTACATAGCTAAGGGTTAGCCCTTGTACTTTTGCCATGCCATCAAGAGCGGCTATTTGATAGTGCAAACATTGAGTGAGCTCAGCCACACTCATACTCATTGAGCGCCTACCAAACCCTTGTTTATCAGGGTAGCTTGGATGAGCGCCAATCATAACATTATGTTGTTTAGCTAGCTTTAGGGTATGCGCCATTACACTCGAATCACCAGCATGAAAGCCACAAGCAATATTTGCCATATCAATATGTGGCATAACGTCGTTATCAAGGCCCATTTGCCATGCACCAAAGCTCTCGCCTAAATCACAATTAAGTTTCATATTAATGGCTCTTCGATTGTTTAATAGTGACTGGTAACTGGCCTTTTGCAGGGGCTTGGCCAAATAATACTTTTGCCAGTGCAGTAAAAGCAGGCCCAGACACCAGATTGTTTTTATCTACATCAATATTATAAGCGTATGAGGCAAGCACTGCATCAGCATAGTTACCAAATTGAGCAATGTCATACGGTGCTCGCAAACTAATAAATACCGTTGGAGTGTTTTTTTGTTTAGCCATTTTTAGTAATGATTCAAGCGCTTTGGGTTGCTCTGCGTTATTTAAGGCAAAGTTTGGGTTATCGGCTAAATCATCCATACCGCCAATTTCCACGGCACTTTGGTTCGGCGTTGCATTGCCAGCAATAACAATACTTGCTTGGTTTATGTTGCGCTGCGCTTCATCTGGGTCAAAGCCCTGTAAGCTGCTGCAACTAAAACTGAGTGGTTGTGAACTTAACGCACTAATTGCTTGTTGCATTGCCATGCACTTGCGGGTGTCAGGCATAATAATATGAATATGCTGATCAGCGCCAAGTTTAAGCGGCAAGGTATTATTGTTATTTTTTATTTGGGTAATTGCCGCTAATGCCAGAGATGCTTCTAATTCACGATGTGCTTTATTACCAATAATGTGTTTTGCATTAGCCAATGCATTAATGGGGTTAGGCAAAGCGTTTAATTTAAACTTACTTTTAAGCGAGGTAATACGCTGCGTCGAATGGGCAATTTCATGTGCGTCTAGTTGCTCTGTTTTAACCGCACTAATTAAAGAGTCAATGAGCGCATCAAGTTTATTTATATCCTCAGGCGTTCTAATTTCTATTGGCATTAGCGCTATATCAACCCCAGCTGCAAAAGTGTTTACAACTGCTTGGGTAGGGCTGAAAAAATGACTTATACCGGCCATATCCAGTGCATCGGTTACCACTACGCCTTGATAGTTAAGCTCTTTACGAAGAATATCGGTCATGATTTTACGCGACATGGTCGCGGGTTTTATCATTTGCTTACCCTCTACATTGGTTAATGTACTGCTATCAAGCTCAGGGTATTGAATATGCGCGGTCATTATCATCCCAGGACTATGCTGCTCAATAATGTGTTTAAAGGGTGCTAAATCTTGAGCGTAAATAATTTCTTTTGAATGCATCACTTTAGGTAAGCCGGTATGGCTATCTACATTGGTATCGCCATGTCCTGGAAAGTGCTTTATAGCGCTAATAATCCCGTTTCTTTCAAATTCACTAACTTGTGCCGCACCCAGTACCGCTACTTCATCGGGGTTTTCACTAAATGAGCGTACATTAATGACCGGATTGTCAGGATTCATGTTCACATCAACCGTTGGCGCATAATTTACATTAATGCCAAGCGCTGAGAGTTCAGTAGCCAATACGTTCGCCGTTTGCGTTGCGAAATAAGTGCCATGCTCAGGGTAAGTTGCGCCAATTGACATATTACCGGTGAATGAAGTGGCCACATCGCGAGGTAAGCGAGCAACGCGTCCGCCCTCCTGGTCAATAGAAATAAACAGCGGTAAGCCTGATTTTGATGCAGATGCAGCTTGTTGTAGTTGCTGATTAAGGCTAATAATTTGTTCGATGCTTTGGGTATTTTCAGAAAACAAAATTACCCCGCCAATATCATAACGACTAATTGCTTTTGCAAGAGTGTCGGGCAATTTGGTTAATGGCGTTCTGCAGCGTTTACTACTGCCTTGGTCACAAAAATAGCGCAAATCGAGCATGAGCTTTTGCCCAAGTTGCTGTTTAAGTGACAGCGCAGAATCGGCAAAAGAAGATTTTATTGGCATGAAACATCCGATTAAAAAAAGAGAAGACGATAACAAGTACTTATTTAGCAACACACACCCCAAGGCTAAATAAAAATAAAGTGCACGCAGCTTAACTATTATTGAGCTTAACTGCAAAACTCAGCAAATATAAACCGTATGATTTAATTATCCTTAAAATAACAAAAATTAGGCCACTTAGTTCTATTTATGTATTATATTAATTGTGTATGCAGTGCATAGCAGTCGTTTTTATTTGCTTAGGATGATATTAAGTTGCGTTTTCGATTACCATTTACTTTTAACCTCAGGCAATTAATTCTTTTGTTAGCTATGCCCGCTGCAGCTGCTATTTTGTTTAGTGGTTTATATATTAGTTATCAGGTTCAAAAAGAACGAGTTATTGAAGATACCCTGCAAAGTAATCATGTATTTGCTAGTAAGCTAGCTTCAGCAACTGAGCACTTTTTAGCAGCAGCAATGCAGCAACTTGAGTTTTCAGCCAGTATTATTGCTGAAGATATTACCAACACTGAGTTACTCCAAGCTGAAACCAACCGCCTTTTAGAGCAAACTCAGAGTTTTAATTCGGTTGCTATCAATATGCAAGGTGTGGTTAAAGCAGCTTCACCTGTGTCTTTAAATATAATTAATAAAACCGTTAATTCAGTCCACTCTAAGCAGGCTCTTAAATCGCAGCAGCCGCAGGTTAGCCTACCTTACATTTCGCTGGCTAATAATTTAATTATTGTTGTCTCCTATCCTCTGTTTGATCTGGCAGGGAATTATTATGGTTATATTGGCGGTAGCTTTTACTTAGAGCAGCAGAGTATTTTAAATGCCTTGTTAAAACAGCATAGTTACGATGGCGGGGCTTACTTTTATGTGGTTGCTGATAACAAAACCTTACTTTACCATCCTGATTCTAAGCGCATTGGCGAGCAAGTATCTAATAACCCAGTAATAGAGCGAGTTTTGCAAGGTGAACGTGGTTACACTCGGATTTTAAATAGTCAAGGAACAGCTATGCTTGCTGGGTTTGCGCCCGTTAAGCTCGCGAATTGGGGGATTGTTGCCCAGCGAAGTGAAGCGACAACACTTGCAAAACTAGATACTTTTCAAGGGCAGGTGCTTAAGCGAATGTTACCCATAGTACTCATTACTTTTTTATTAATTGCTATGTTAGCTCACTATATTGCTAAGCCATTAAGACTGTTAGCCGATAGCGCTAACTTATCAACCGATAAGAAAAACGTAGAACACCTCAAAGGTATTAAGTCTTGGTACTTTGAAAGTCAGCAGCTTAAACATGCAATGCTAGAAGGCGTTCATACTTTGCAATCACAAATGGGGCAATTACGTCAAGATGCACTCACCGATCCGCTAACTGGCGCGCATAATAGGCGGGGCTTAAACATATTGCTTGAAAACCTAATGGATAAGCAAATACCGTTTGCTGTGCTTGAAATTGATATCGACTTTTTTAAACGGGTTAATGATACGTTTGGCCATGATACGGGTGATGAAGTATTAAAAAACCTTACTCATATTATACAGTCGTTATCGCGCAAGCATGATATTGTGGCACGCACTGGTGGAGAAGAGTTTTTACTGGTGTTACCAAACGAAAATAGTGATAGTGCATTTGTTATTGCTGAGCGTTTACGCAACCAAGTAGCCACCACATTGATGGCAAAAGTAGGCTATATAAATGTATCGATTGGTATCGCTACTTGGCCACAGCATAGCGATGATATTAACCAAGTATATAAATGTGCTGACAAAGCGCTCTATCACGCTAAAGAAACAGGTCGTAATAAAAGTGTGATCGCCAGCTAAAATTATTTTTAAAAATTAACTTACCTTAAGTTTTATTTAAGTTTCACTGATTAAATTTTATCTATAGATTTAATACAGGCGATGCTTATATGCAACTAGCTCAACATCACTCCTCAGCTGCGCTGTTTCAACAGCCTTTTCATTTTATTAGTGCTACACAAAGTGATAAACACCGTCAGCGCCTTGAAAATACAGTAAAACAAGGCTTTTTCACTGCGTATAATGCAAGCCTAACCTCATTTATGCCATTACTCTGTCAGTATAAAACTGTGCAAGGGCATTGCACATTAGGGCTCAGAAACGCTACTTCCCCTTTATTCATTGAACAATATTTAGCTGCGGCCATTGAACAATTTTTACCACCAGGCACACCGCGAAATAAGGTGTTTGAGTTAGGTAACCTTTGCTCAACACATCGTAAAGCCACGCTATCTCATTTTATTATTGTAAATGAAGCTTTGCGCGGCTTTGGCGCGAGCTACTTAGTGTTTTGCGCTACCAAAAAAGTACGCGCCTTACTGCGCCTACTAGGTGTTACCTGCAACGAAATTGCACTGGCTAATAGCACTGTAGTAGATCAGCCAAAGAGCTGGGGTAGCTATTATGAGAATCAGCCTACGGTGTGCATTGTTAATTTAGCGCAGGCACATCAGCAAGTACTTAACACACCCATGCTGTTAAATATTAAACAGCAAAATACACAACAAATTAATGCCTTGATGACTGCGTTGGAGAGCTTATGAGCCTATTAAATAATATTAATAAGGTAGCGAATGAGCCAGTGGTTGTTAGTTACTTAGCCAATAAAGTGATGCCTATTAGCGTTTTGGAGTTACAACAAGAAACTAATAAGCTAACAGCTATTTTTAACGCTTTAGACTCTGGTGCAATTGCCTTCCAGCTTGATAATACTCCAGCTTGGCTGGTTGTTGATGCCGCAACCAGTGCTGCAAACAAGGTTGCGGTGCCTATCGCCCATTTTTTTAGTCAGCAGCAAACACAGTATGTGCTAGCGCAATGCGGTGCGCAGTTTTTTATTAGTGATATGCCTCGTCATTCGCTTGGTAAGCATTCATTGTCGGTAACATTATTTGAGCATTATACCCTTTATATTTATCAGCTCGATGCGATTGAGCCCGTGGACTATTTTACTGGTACGCAAAAAATTACATTTACTTCAGGTTCTACTGGTGAGCCAAAAGGGGTGTGCTTATCAACACAAAGCCAGATGCAGGTAGCTCAGTCATTATGTGAGCAAATAAACATTAGTAACCCCGTGCATTTATGCTTACTTCCGCTGCCAGTACTTTTGGAAAATATAGCGGGTGTGTATGCGCCTTTGTTAAGTGGCGGTTGTGTACATTTAATGCCGCTAAACGAATTAGGTTTTGTTGGCTCAGGGTTAAAAAACCCTAACAAACTCATTGGTGCAATCGATAGTGTGAAACCTAACACCCTTATTTTAGTGCCTGAGTTATTAACGTGTTTAGTTGCCTTTGCAAAGCAAGGCTGGCAGCCACCAAAGTCACTTAAGTTTATTGCTGTTGGCGGAGCACGGGTTAGTGAATCTTTAATTTTAACTGCACGAGAATATAACCTACCGGTTTATCAAGGGTATGGTTTGTCCGAGGCTGCTTCAGTAGTGAGTTTAAACACCCCCAACTATGACGACATAAATAGCGCTGGTGAAGTATTAGGGCACGTTGAAACGAAAGTTGAAAATGGTGAGTTATTTATTAAAGGAACGTTATTTTTAGGGTATTTAAACCAAGCGCCGCATAACCCAAATACCTGGTACGCCACTGGCGACTTAGTAACTAAGCGCAATAATAAACTGTACATAAAAGGGCGAGTAAAAAATCTGATCATCACCAGTATGGGGCGCAATGTTAGCGCCGAATGGCCTGAATCATTAATTTTAAGCCAAAGTGCGATACAGCAAGCGGTGGTGTTTGGTGAAAGCCAGCCATTTTTAAGCGCGCTTATTTATGCGGCTCCCGGATTTAGTGATGAGCAATTAAAAGCACATTTAAAAACAGTAAACCAGCAACTTCCTGACTACGCACAGATTAAAAAGTGGCACCGTTTAGCCCAACCTTTAAGCGAGCAGCAAGGGTTATTAACCGCTAATAATCGCCCTAAACGAGCGGCAATTAGTCAGCACTACAGCCCTATTTTTGAACAGTTCTACAGACTTGGAGAAGTGATCCATGAGTGATTTTTTTAATACATTAAAAGCACAAACTCAAAACGAGCGTGAGTACTTATTAGCTGCGCCAATTATACAGCGTGTATTTAACGGACAAGCAACGCTTGAAGAGTATGCCTCGTTTTTAGCGCAGGCTTATCATCATGTAAAACACACCGTTCCTTTAATGATGTCACTTGGCGCACGTTTAACTGATGAGCAAGAATGGTTACGTGAAGCGGTAGCTGAATATATTGAAGAAGAAATTGGTCATCAAGAGTGGGTGCTAAACGACATTGCAGCCTGTGGGTTTGATAAAGAATGTGTGCGCCATAGTCAGCCACAATTCGCCACTGAAATGATGGTGTCGTATGCCTACGATAGTATTGCACGTAAAAATCCGCTTAGCTTTTTTGGCATGGTGCACGTATTAGAAGGGACCTCAATTGCGCTAGCCGACGGTGCCGCATCAAACATAGCAAATGCAGTAGGGCTTCCTAAAAAAGCGTTTAGCTATTTAACCTCTCACGGCGCGCTTGATATAGAGCATGTTAAGTTTTTTGAAAACTTAATGAATCAAATTACCGACGAGGCGGATCAGCAGGCTATTTTACATGGCGCAAAATGTTTTTACCGTTTGTACGGCGATATTTTTCGCGCTTTAGATGACGAGCCGTTTTTTAAAGCATCAGCACAAGAGCAACACGCATGAATACCGGCTTATGTGTATTAACTGGTGCGACAGGTGGAATTGGTCAAGCCATTGCCAAAACACTACACGGCCAAGGTTGGCAACTACTCTTGGTGGGGCGAAATAGTGATGCCCTCAATACGCTAAGTAGCCAATGTCCCGGTAGTATGGTTTTTGTGGGGGATTTAAAGGTTGCCGAAAACATGTTGGCACTCGCCATTAAAGCCAAAAAATTAGGGGGCGCTAAGTTACTCATAAACAATGCAGGCATTAATGTAATGCAAAGCTTAAGTGCATCGAGTAGTGAGCAAATTGATAATCTACTGAGCACTAATTTAGCCGTCCCTATGAAATTATGTCAGCTGTTTTTAGCGCAATTGCATGCGAATAAAGGCTCCATAGTTAATGTTGGGTCGTCATTTGGCAGTATAGGTTACCCATATCAAACACTTTACTGCGCTAGTAAGTTCGGTTTACGTGGTTTTAGCGAAGCGCTATCACGAGAGCTTTCAGATACACCCGTTAAAGTTAGTTATTTAGCACCAAGAGCAACCGATACAGATATTAATGATGCACAAACACGAGCAATGAATAAGGCGCTTGGTAATCAAATGGACTCCCCGCAGTTGGTGGCTGATGAGTTAGTTGCGTTATTAAACTCAAATAAAACCAGACGATTTATTGGTTTTCCTGAGAAACTTTTTGCACGTATCAATGGTGTTTTTCCACGTATTGTGGATAACGCAATTGCTAAACAGCTCCCTAAAATAAAACTGTTTTTAGGTTAATAGAGGATTTATTATGAAAAAATTTACTTTAGTAGCTTATTTAAGCATTGTTAGTGTGTTTTCATCGCCGGTATTTGCAGATGAACAAAGCGATTTACTCGCTATTCAACAGCAGTGGGCTGTCGCTAATTATGAGCTTAAAGATGATGCACAAATCAAAGCCTTTACTCAACTAAGTGAGCAAAGTGCTCAATTTATTGAAAGCTACCCTGATTCAGCAAATAGCTATACGTGGAACGGCATTGTACTGGCCAGTTTTGCTGGCGCAAAGGGCGGGTTAGGGGCGCTGGGCTATGCTAAAGATGCAAAAGCGTCATTAGAGCAAGCCCTTAAAATAGACGACAGTGCTTTAGGTGGTTCAGCGTATGCCAGCCTAGCAACCTTATACAGTAAAGTACCAGGGTGGCCTATTGGTTTTGGTGATGATGACACCGCCGACAAGTTTTTTAAGCAAGCGCTCGCTTTTAACAAAAAAGGCATTGATACTAACTACTTGTATGGTGAGTTTTTATATGACGAGCGTGAATATGAGCAAGCTAAAGCCCATTTGTTAGTTGCGCAAGCAGCAGGTATTCGTGATACTCGTGCTAAAGCTGATAAATATCGTCAACAAGCAATTAGCTCTTTATTAGCTAAAGTAGATAAAAAACTAAAGAGATAACAAAATAAACAATGCATTTATTATTAGTTGAAGATGATAATCTTGTGGCGCAAGGGCTTTGCCGCTCATTGCGCCAAGAAGGCTACAGTGTAGAGCATAGCGCAACGGTTAAGCATGCATTGCAATGCTTAGGCAGTGGTGAAATAGAGTTGGTTATACTTGACCTAGGTTTACCCGATGGTGATGGTTCACAAATTTTAAAGCACATAAAAGCGCAAAAAAAAGTGATTCCGGTGGTTATACTAACTGCACGAAGTAGCATAGATGACAAGGTGCAAGGGCTTGATATGGGCGCTGATGATTATTTAGCTAAGCCATTTGAACCAGCCGAATTATTTGCTCGTTTGCGCGTAGCAAGCCGACGAGTAAATCAAGCTCAGTCGAGTTTATTACAGTGTGGTGAAGTGACTATGGACACGTCAGCGCATAGTGTCACACTCAGCGATGAGCTGCTTTCTCTGCCACGAAAAGAATACATGCTGCTAAAGGCACTATTGGAAAACCAAGGTCGCGTGCAATCTAAACAGCAGTTAGAAAATAAACTCTATCAATGGGGTGAAGAGGTTGGCTCTAACACCATTGAAGTGCATATTCATCACCTACGAAAAAAATTCCCCAGCGATTTTATTAAAACTCTCCGTGGTATTGGTTATGTCGTGGGAAAGAGATAGTTCACGTGATTAAAACGCCCCTAGATTGCACAAACTTGAATTTACAAAGGTAACCATACTCTATGTCAATTCGTAAGCGTTTAACTCTTATTTTACTATCAATGATGGTGTTAACGTGCTTTTTAGCTTTAGTCAAAGGCTACCAAAAAAGTATGAGCCATGGTGAGCAACTACTTGATAGTGAGCTAAAAGTGGTCGCTGGAGTGTTGATGCAACAGCCTTTATCTATAAACGCCATGGCGCCAAAAATGCAAGAAAGCGCCCAGTTACTGTATCAAATTTGGCAAGCTGGTGAGCTCCTTAGTGGCTCTGACGAATTAAATCTTGATTTGAGCCAGTATCAAGCGGGTTTTCAAACGCTTAATATTGCAGGGCAGCGAATGCGGGTATTCGTTTTTGTCACTTCTTTACGCACCGTGGTTGTTGCCGAGCCGATTGCTAAGCGGTTTGAACTTGCCGAGGCGGTGATTTTATCAGCCATGTTGCCTATGCTTTGGGCGGTTCCTTTGCTTGCGCTATTTATTAGCTTTTTTGTTAAATATGCACTGGCACCATTAACCCGTTTATCAAAACAGTTAGCTCTGCGCCAAGCAAATGATTTCACAGCGATCAATTGGCAGGTGACTGATGAAGAGATAAAACCGGTGATCAGCCGCTTAAACGATTTATTTAAACGCGTAGAAACCGCCTATTTACGAGAGCGTTTTTTTGCCTCTGATGCGGCACATGAATTACGTACTCCCCTGAGCAGTTTAAAAATTAATGTGCATAATTTGGCTGCTCAACAAGGCGATAACCAAGAATTACAAGCCATGACACAAGGTATTAATCGACTGTCCAATATAGTAGAGCAAATGCTAATACTAGGGCGTACTCAGCCAGAGCAGTGGCAAAAACAGTTTAAGGAGCAATCATTATTAGCGATCACGCAAGAGGTAGTTAGCCAGTTGTATGAAAAAATAGAGGCTAAAAACCACACTATTAGTCTTGAGGGAGATGACTTTATCATTAACGGTGATGAATTTACCTTAGTGACGTTGATTTCAAACCTACTTAGCAATGCCATAAAGTACGCACCAGCCAATGGACAAATAAAAATAACGCTAAAGCAGATGCACAAGCAGCGTATTTGGCAAATAGAAGACAGTGGCCCAGGTATGGCGGACGATCAAAAACAACGGATATTTAACCGTTTTTATCGTGTTGGCGGTGACCAACACCCTTCGGGTGAACAAGGTGCGGGTTTAGGCATGGCAATAGTGCAGCATATTATTGCTATTTATCGCGCTGAAATTCACTTAACGGATAGTGATTTGGGTGGCTTAAAAGTACAGGTAGTTTTTGCAGGAGCTAAATGTGATTAAACGACTTATTAGGCCTTACTTATATTGTTGTGTATTTTTATCATTTAACGCCGCCAGTAAAGACTATCTTATTGTGCTTAAAGATCATTTATTTTACCCCGCAGAAATCGTCGTACCGGCAAATAAAAAGGTACGCTTGTTAATCGAAAATCAAGATAGTACGCCTGAAGAATTCGACAGTTTCGATCTCAATCGAGAGAAAGTACTTTACCCTAAGCGCAAAAGCGTTATTTATATCGGGCCGTTAATCCCTGGGCGCTATGAATTTTTTGGCGAGTTTTCGCCCAATACGGCGCGTGGTGCTGTCATAGTGACTGAAAAGGAGCGCTCTAATGCTAATAACTAGCCTAGTGATGAGTCTAAACCAGTTACTGCCGGTGGCCATTTTACTTATTTTACTGCAAGTTGTAGCCAAGCAAAGTTTAATGAAATTGCTGGGAGGGCTTATTTTAGGGATCGGGCTTTCATTTTTGTTTGTAAAAAGTGCGCCGTTAATTAGCCCCTTGTTTGACTATCAGGGTTTAGAATATGCCCAAATTGGTTTGTGTATTTTAATTTTTATTAGTGCACTGTACTACGCCATTAAACAAGCAACAGCTGCTTTTATGATTGCGATTATCAGCGTGATGACACTTTATTTAAGTCACTACATTATTTACCTGATTGGCTTTTGGCAAAACAACGAAGCGGCTCAAAGTTTATTTATTGGCACTTTTTTAGGCTTGGGAATATGCAGCAGCTTTAGCGTGTTGTTGTATTTTTTATTGAGTGCAACCAAACAGCGCTTTGGGCTTACTCCTTTATTAGTATTGTTAGCATTAAATAGTGCGGCAAAATTAGTTGTGGCGCTTGATTTGGCGAGCCAAATTGATTTGATAGCAACAACGGTAACCGTATGGGATTTACGTGACATTTTAACCGAAAACTCAGAGTTTGGACGAGTATTGCGAGCTCTGATTGGTTATGAGGCTACGCCTAATTTAACCAGTGTTTTAAGCTATGCGTTGAGCAGCGTGTTATTTTTATCTGCTTGTTATTTTATTCCTAAATTAATCACTAAGGAAAAACCATGAAAGCAATAAACCTATTTGCAGCCACTGTATTAATTGGTTTTTGTTTATTAATACCTAAGCTCGTTTATGCTGATGGCATAGTGGTAGATAAAGTTTATCATCCGTATGTGTTGCCGTTTGAGCGCGAGCTAGAATGGCGGCTTGTGTCGCATCAAACTGATAGTGGTAATATTTTAGCGCAGCGCGTTGGCTTAGGCGGCGCAATAAACGACACCATGGCATTGGAAGGCTACATCGTGGGTGAGCGCGATGATAACGGTGACTTTGGCTTGCAAGCGTATGAGTTAGAGCTTCGTTGGCAGTTAATAGAGCAGGGTAGGCTATGGGCTGATTGGGGCGCGTTATTTGAATTTGAAAAACAGCATGACGCCGACGCATACGAAGCAACCTCTGGTTTTGTAATTGAAAAAGAGTTTGGTCGTGCAAGCCTCACCATGAATGCTTTTTTAGTATACGAATGGGGGCAAGATATAGAAAACGAATGGGAAAGCGAGTTTAGAGCGCAATATCGCTACCGATACTTGTCTGCTTTTCAGCCCGCGGTTGAGGTTTATCTTGGTGAAGACTTTGTGGGTATTGGCCCTGGGTTTATAGGCTTGCACCGCTTTGATGGACAAAAACAATTAAAGTGGGAAGCCGGTTTTATTACTGAAATCAGCCAGTCAGAGAAGAATCATAGTTTTAGAATGGCGTTAGAATTTGAATTTTAAGCTGCTTAAACAAGTGCTTAACATGTAAAGTGAGTTACGAGGGTTATTTTATTAATTAAATCGCGTAAAGGGTTGACTTGTCACAGTAACTCTATATAGTAGGCCGCAGCTAGAAAGAAAGCATGATAATTTATAAATCTCCATTTCGTTGTTGTATAAGTAATACTTGTAGTACCGTCCTGAAGTTTTTAAGTACCATCTCATTTTTTGCTACACCGCCCATTAGGGCACAATTTAATTTTTTATATCAGGAATAATACTATGTCTAACATCGTATCAGGTACAGTTAAGTGGTTCAACGAGTCTAAAGGTTTTGGTTTCATCGAGC
Organism: Pseudoalteromonas sp. S1608; assembly: GCF_005887265.1. Lineage (GTDB taxonomy): Bacteria > Pseudomonadota > Gammaproteobacteria > Enterobacterales > Alteromonadaceae > Pseudoalteromonas > Pseudoalteromonas undina. Next base: position 51,351 of record NZ_PNDK01000015.1, on the reverse strand, counting down.
AAGAAAACGGTCCAGACGTTTTCGCACATTTCTCAGCAATCAAAAGCGAAGGTTTCAAAACTTTAGCTGAAGGCCAACGTGTAGAGTTCACTCTTTCACAAGGTCAAAAAGGTCCTCAAGCTGATAACATCACAGCTCTATAATTTTACTTTTTAAGTAAAATGAAAAAAAGCGCTTAAGGCGCTTTTTTTGTGCCCAAAATTTAAGAATATTACACCACCGCTTTAACATTCCCGTCATTTTATTTCTATTTACGTCATCTGCTATTTTAACATTACAAACAGCGTTATAAATTAATAGTCTCTACGAGTTTTCTAGGTTAAAGTTATTACTTAAATCATAGGGGGTGTGTATCTATAAATTTATACTATTAGCTTTTGTGCTGTTATTTAGCCAAAAAATTCAGGCTGCTGAGCCTAAACTGGTTATTTATACCGAAAGTTTTCCTCCGTATAACTTTCAAGATAGCACTGGCCAATTGGTGGGTATCAATCATGACATAGTAAAAGATACCTGTGCCCGTGCAGCGCTAGAGTGCGAGTTTATAATGCTACCTTGGAAGCGTGCTTACCACTTAGTGCAAAGTAACTCGCAGTCAGCCATTTTTTCTTTGGCAAAAACGCAAGAGCGAGAGCCTCTTTTTAAATGGGTTGGACCCTTGGTGTCAAATCAAACCTATTTTTATAAATTAAAAACCAGTGAACATATTGTCATGGACGATATCACCCAAGCTAAGAGCTATTCGTTAGGCATAGTGCGAGGCGATATTTATGAAATGCTGGTGCGTCGACTTGGGTTTGTAGCTGATAAAAACTTATTGCTATTTAGTGAAGCCGACTCATTTATGCGTTTGTTTTTTAAAAAACGTATCGATTTAATTATTGGATCTGACTTTACCATAGGCCATCAAACCGAACCATTTGGCTACTCTAGAGATGATTTAGTAAAGCTTAAACAAATTCATGTAGATGAGCTAAAAGGCAATTATATTGGTTTTAATAAGGCTGCCTCACCCGTGGTGGTGGAACGTTTTAATCAAGCATTAAAGCAACTTAAAGCTGAATCTGAGTATAAACCTTACATTAACCGTTACGTAAAAAACTAAATCTTTAGGTCGGCTAAGCACAGAAAAGCTCAAAAAGTTCCCGCATTAATAATGCCTATATTACCTCTTCACAGCCATTCATCCTTATTAACTTCGCTACCTTTTATATTCTCAAGCGCCTTGTAAAGGGCTGACAATTAAATGCTTCTGCAGTTACACAGTTGTTCATATTTTTTAGAGAGTGCAATGATGGCTTTTAATGGCGTAAGGAGTGCGTGAATGAAGGTTTAGCAAAGGATAACTTTGGGGGCCAGTTGTTGAGGATTTAAAAGTAGAGGTACTAAAACGATAAAAGGGCCTTGCGGCCCTTGGTGAAGTATCGTTCAAGTCAGATAGTGCTTTAACCCCTTAAAGCGCTATCCTATTGTTTTGCAACAGATGGATCATCTCATTAAGTTTCTAAGCTAGCGAGAGGAAAAACCCAGCAATTGCTGCGCTCATAAGGTTAGCCATAGATCCTGCTAACACTGCTCTGAGCCCTAAGCGTGCGATATCCTTTCGCCGACTAGGCGCCATACCGCCTAATCCACCTAGTAAAATGGCTATCGATGATAAGTTAGCAAAGCCACACAATGCAAAAGTAACAATTGCTTGTGTATGCGCACTTAACGTATCGCGATAATTTATAAAGTCTAAGTAAGCAACAAACTCATTTACCACTAACTTTTGACCAATAAAGCTGCCGGCTATAATTGCCTCATTCCACGGTACTCCTAGTAACCATGCAACAGGGGCAAATAAGTAGCCTAAAATTTCTTGTAGCGTTAATGTAGGGTAATCAAATAACCCACCAATACCGCCTAATAAACCGTTTAATAAAGCAATTAACGCAACGAAAGCAAGTAGCATTGCACCTACGTTAAGTGCCAACTGCATACCGTTTGCTGCGCCTGATGCTGCTGCATCAATAACATTAACCGGTTTGTCATCGCCTAAATCTATCTCGGCTAAATCATCTTTAGGTGTTTCTGTCTCTGGCACTATCATTTTTGCCATTAAGAAACCACCTGGTGCCGCCATAAAGCTGGCTGCAATTAAATACTTAAGGTCAACACCAATAATCACATAACCGGCCATTACAGAGCCAGCTACGGTGGCTAAACCACCAACCATTACGGCAAACAATTCCGACTTGGTCATGGTTGCAATAAACGGTTTAACAATTAAAGGCGCTTCAGTTTGACCAACAAAAATATTTGCTGTGGCTGAAAGCGACTCGGTGCGTGAGGTTTTCAATAATTTTTGTAAACCGCCACCCAAAATTTTAATAATCCAATCCATAATGCCTAAGTGATATAACACAGCAACCAACGCTGAGAAAAACACAATAACGGGCAATACTTGAATTGCAAAAATAAACCCTAGCGTATCTTGCGAAGCTAATGGGCCAAATAAAAAGCTAATTCCATCGTTGGCATAACCAATAACCGATGAAACGGCGCGAGACATACTCGCTAATACATTTTTGCCTGCTTCAAAAAACAGTACAAATCCGCCGATAATCACTTGCATTAAAAATGCGATACCCACGGTTCTTAGTTTTATTGCTTTGCGATTAGTTGAGGCTGCAAAGGCAATGCCTAGTAGCACCATCATGCCTACTAAGCTCATAAATGTTGTCATACAAACGTTTCCCGTTGTTATTCTTGTAAAATGTACTTTATTTTACTTTTTATAATATCAATCGCAACGCGATTCATACCGCCTCGAGTCACAACTAAATCAGCGTTATGCTTTGAAGGCTCAATAAATTGATAAAACATCGGTCTAACAGTTGCTTGATATTGCTCAACAACAGATTGTAATGTTCTGCCTCTTTGTTCCATGTCGCGTTGCATTCGGCGCATTAAACAAATATCTAGCGGTGTATCTATAAACACCTTGATATCAAATTCTTTATTAAGCGCTTTATCGCTCAGTAATAAAATACCTTCTACAATGAGTATTTTAGCCGAAGCCACACGGCGTGTTTTATCGCTGCGTGTATGTTGGGCATAATCATAAGTTGGTACTTCAACAGAGTGGCCATTACGAAGTTGTGTTAAATGCTCAAGCATTAGTTCGTGTTCAAATGCATCAGGATGGTCGTAATTCGTTTGCGTACGATGTGCCATCGGCAAATGCGATTGATCCTTGTAATAAGCATCTTCTTCAATAATGGCGATAGCGCCTGGTTCAAGCTCATTTACCAATTCATTATAAATTGTTTGGCTAAATAGAGATTTGCCGGACGCCGATGCGCCTGCAATAGCTATAATAGTTCGTGTCACTAAAGTTCTCACCCACACAGAAGGATATATTGTTGGTAGATCACAATAGCAAAAAAGACACGATTAATCTCTTTTGCTTCGCTTAAGAGTGCAAATTTATAATGTTTAGGTTTTATGAAACAGGACTTATGTCCTGTACGGAAAAATCGAAGAGCAGATAAAGTAACCACCTAGAACAGATGTGAGGTCACAATGGCAAGAGCAATTATCTTAATGGCGGATAGTTTAGGAATTGGCGCAGCACCCGATGCAGATAAATTCGGTGATGTAGGTGCTAATACATTCGCACATTTACTCAAGGCATATTATGACGAAACTGGCAGTAAGCTTTCGCTTCCTAACCTTTCAAAATTGGGGTTAGTAGATGCATGTGAAGCCGCTGGTAAAGAACCCTGTTTAATTGCTGACCGAAGTGAGCCACAAGGTGCATGGGGTTATGCAAAAGAGCTTTCAAGCGGTAAAGACACGCCATCGGGTCATTGGGAAATGGCTGGCGTGCCAGTGTTATTTGATTGGGGATATTTCCCAAAAACACAACCGAGTTTCCCACAAGAATTTGTAGACGAGTTTATTGCTCGTACAGGTATTCCGGGCATTTTAGGCAATTGCCATGCATCGGGAACCACTATTTTAGAGCAGCTAGGTGAAGAGCACGTAAAAACAGGTAAACCAATCTGTTACACCTCAGCTGACAGTGTGTTTCAAATAGCCGCGCATGAAGAATCATTCGGCCTAGAGAAGCTTTATCAAGTTTGCGAAATCGCACGGGCGCTGCTTGATGAAATGAATATAGGACGAGTGATTGCGCGGCCATTTTTGGGTTCAAATAGTCAAGACTTTGCCAGAACCGGTAATCGTCGTGATTATTCAGTATTACCGCCTTCGCCAACATTCCTTGATGTACTTGCAAAAGACGGTGGCGAAGTAATCAGTATTGGTAAAATTTCAGATATTTATGCGCACCAAGGCATTACCCAAAAGCATAAAGCGCCAGGGTTAATGAACTTGCTAGAAAAAACCAGTGAAGTGATGGCCACTGCGCAGGATCACAGTTTAATTTTTACCAATTTAGTTGATTTTGATGAAAAGTTTGGCCATCGCAGAAATCCTGTTGGCTATGCTAAAGCGCTAAAAGAGTTTGATGATTACTTACCAACTATTTTAGATCAGCTAAAGCCTGATGATTTATTAATGATCACCGCCGATCATGGCTGTGACCCGACCTTTCCAGGGTCAGAGCACACTCGTGAGTATGTTCCAGTTATTGCTTATCAGCCAGGAATGAACAACACGCCACTGGGTGAACGCAATAGCTTTGCTGATATCGGTCAAACACTTGCGCAATGGTTTAACTTAAAAGCGTTGGAATATGGTGATGGCTTTATTGATAAGCTGAACACAGTTAAATAACTTAAAAATACGCTACTATATTTTTAAAGTAATAGGGCTTTTAGCCAAACAAAAGGAAAACAATCAATGAGTACTCCGCATATCAGTGCAAACGTAGGTGATTTTGCCGAAACAGTATTAATGCCAGGCGATCCGCTACGCGCACAATATATTGCTGAAAACTTTTTAGATGATGCAGTGCAAGTAACTGGCGTACGTAACATGTACGGCTTTACTGGAACTTACAAAGGTAAGCCAGTGAGCATTATGGGTTCTGGCATGGGCATTCCTTCAATGTCAATTTATGCTCGTGAGCTTATTGTTAGTTTTGGCGTTAAAAATATTATCCGTATTGGTACCTGTGGTGGTATTGGCAGCGATATTAAAATTCGCGACGTAATCTTTGCACAAGGTGCAAGCACTGATTCTAACGTGAACCGTGCCCGTGTTCGTGGTACTGACTTTGCAGCGATTGCTAACTTTGATTTACTTTTAAACGGCGTTAATGCGGCTAAAGATTTAGGCATTGATGCAAAAGTAGGTAACGTATTTACTACCGATACTTTCTATCAAGCTGATGACACTTTCTACAAAGACCTAGACAAACTAGGTGTACTTGCGGTTGATATGGAAACAGCTGGCCTATACGGCGTAGCAGCAGAGTACGGCGCAAAAGCAATGGCATTATTTACCGTAAGCGATCACGTGATCACCGGCGAAGCAACACCTGCAGATGAGCGTCAAACCACGTTCAACGAAATGGTAAAAATTGCATTAGAGTCTATCTAATCTTAAACAGTTCCTTGGTAACGTATTCACTAAGTTTTGGAGACACGCCCAAAGTGAAGTGAGACTAAACCCCCAAAGCCGCATTTTATGCGGCTTTTTTTATGCCTGAATTTAGGTGCCAGCACCGAGCTTCGGGCTTCGAGCTTCGGGCTTCGAGCTACGGGCTCTATGTTCTTAGGTTTCAGGTTCTAGGTTTTTAGCACTAGCTCGTTGCTCGATACTCGAAATCCGCAGCCCGTTGTGTTCCCATTTATTTCCCTGTCAGTATTTATAACTTAATGCTAATGTTTAAGTTATAAGATTTGCCTTTAAAGTGAACAATTTTAAAGTTTTAGCTGATAGCTAAAACACGTCTTAAACTCTGGAGTAACTATGTCTAATTGGATTGATGCGACAGTAAAGTCAGTCAAATGGTGGAATGAATCGTTATTTAGCATAACCGTTCACGCTGATGTAGAGCCGTTTAAAGCTGGGCAATTTACAAAGCTCTCTATTATGGACGGTGATAAACGTATCGCTCGCGCCTACTCTTATGTTAATGCACCACAAAGTCCTGATTTAGAGTTTTACCTCATCAATGTGGTTGATGGTTTACTATCTTCTCATTTAGCCACACTCAAACCAGGTGACACCGTATTAATAGAGCGCCGAGCAACTGGCTTTTTTACTCTAGATGAAGTGCCTGCGAGTGAGCAATTGTGGATGCTTAGTACAGGCACAGCTATTGGGCCATTTTTATCAATGTTACAGCAGAGCGAAGTATGGCAAAAATACAAACACATAAATTTAGTGCATGGTGTACGGCAAAATAGCGATTTAAGCTATCAGGAGCTTATTAACAAACTAATAAAATCACATCCTAGTCAACTCAAGTATATTCCGGTTGTTAGCCGTGAGGTGCCTTTACAAGGCTTAGCAGGCAGAATTACCACTGTGATTGAAAATAATGCTTTATATGAGCACGTGGGGTTATGGGCTACACCAAATAATGCCCAATTTATGCTGTGTGGTAATCCGCAAATGGTTAAAGACACCACAGAGTTATTATTGGCTCAAAATTATAAGCGTAATCGTCGAAAAGAGCCGGGACATATCACGGTTGAGCAGTATTGGTAGCTAGCTATAACGTTATAATAACTATCTCAGAGGCCTAAAATTTGCTATGTTGCGCTTTAATTGTATTTAGTCTTCGTACTTAGGAAATCCATGAAATCTTTATTTATTATTTGTGCCTGTTTATTGGCCGCTTTCACGTTAAATAGTCATGCTATAGAGCAATCAACACCGCTGGACGAGACTAAACAAACACAGCAAAAAAATGCAGCGCAACAACAAGACGCGCTTGATACATTAAGCCAAGAGGCTAATACACCAAAAAAGCCGGTTGTTGAGAAAGTAAAAGCAGATGACTCTCAGGTACTTGGCAGCGAATCTACAAAGCCCGTTCAGCAGCCTAATAGTAAAGCGGATAAAGCCCAGGCTGTTGCGCAAGCTGAGCAAGCAGTCACACAAGCAAAAGAAGCACTCACAGCAAAGCAACAAGCCAAAGCAAAACAGTCGCGTGAGTCACTTGCTGTTGTTGAGCAATTAGTAAATGCTTACAACGCGCGTAACATTGAAGAATTTATTCGCATGTATGATGAAGATGTTGAGTTTTATATTTTCCCGAATGAGCTATTATTTAAAGGTAAAGAAAAACTAATAGCGCGTTATGGCATTATGTTTAAAAAACTTAAGTGTCTGCACTCATCACCAATCAAGCGTATTGTGCATGGTGATATTGTAATAGACCATGAACTGTCAGAAACCTGTTCAACGGATGCGAACGTTATAGATAAACGTTCAGAGCTTATATCAAGTTATCAGATCAAAGATGGTAAAGTGGTTAGGGTTTTATTTTTTAGGTAATTATTAATTATGCAGCTAAGTGACGAGAAAAAAATTCGTGTAATGTATCGAGTAGAGCCAGGTTGTTTAGGCCCTGATGGCGTAGACCACATTGAAGACTTTTGTCGCTTTGCGAACAAGCACATTAAATCGCCTTATTATGCGCAGTTATTATTTTTACCTCGATACGACAAGCAAAAAGATGAGCGCCAATACAGCGTTAAAAACCGCAATTTATCTCAGGTGCAGGCTAAAGCGTACTTAAATCATTTTGAAATTGACATAGAAGACTTTGAAGAGCAGCTAGACGAGCTGCTCTCTAAATCAATAGACTTATACTTCAAACGCTAGGGTCAGCAGACCCTAAGCTTCGTTTGAAACAATAGCATTAAAGCTATCGTTATCATGTAGGCTGGCAAAAGCACTTTCGTGAAGTAGCTCGTTTCGTAAGTTAGGCGAGTATTCAAGCGACATTTTTATATCAGCTAGGGCATCTGCATGCTCATGCGTTAAAGCATACGCACAGGCTCTCTGCCAATAGGCGTAACCATAATCACTGTCTATATCAATGGCTTGATTGCAAAGCTCAATGGCTTGCTCAGTTTCATTTAGCTCTAATAATGCATCCGCTTTGTAGGCAATTGCTTCTACATCTTCTGGTTTACGTTTTAAAATCTCATCGAATATTTCAATTTTATTGGCAATATCACTTTCTAGGTTGGCTCGCATCCATAACGAATGAACTTCGTTGGTGATCGATATACGTTCTTGATTACTGAGTATTTCTTCAGAACGTACACGCAGTTTTTCTTCTAAAATTTTCAAGCGGTCTTCGTATTCGTCAGTAATAACACTAACTCGAGTATTTACTATATCTTCCACTTTATTTTTTACATCACGTAGTGAATTCCAGCCCACCAATACTAAAATAGAAGCGGTTGCAGTAATAATAAAAAATACATTATTAATCGTGTCGGTTGTGTAAGTCAGCGCCCGATCGGCGGTGTCTAACTGTGCATGCGTAACTTGTTTGGTTACGTCTTCACGCAGTTTTTGTTGATCTTGGCGAACCGACTTTAATTCGTCGAGAATATAACGCTCAAGTAATGGCTTATACATTGGCTCTTTTAGCTGCGCTAATTCACGTTGCTGTTGCTCATCCAAGGTCGCGGTGTTTTTATCAGCAGCTTGCACTGCAGATGAAGCACCTATAAAAACAATAAATAGTAAAAAATAAAAACGCATTGATATGCCTAGTTAAAAAATTAATTAATCGCTTTGTTAACTCTAACATGCGCACATCATTGGTACTAGGGTGAGTATAGGGAAGCTGGCATTAACTTGGGTGGCAGTAATTATAGGCAAAAAAAACCAGCCCAAGGTGGGCTGGAAAAAACTACATCAACATCTCAGGGAACAATAGGAGATAAGGCCTAGTGTATATGTGCCTACCTGAATTTTTACTTAACTAAATTCAAATAGTTAAAAATAGGGAAGAAATAAAGGTGCATAAATAGTTTATACACCTTTTATAACTATAATTTCATGGCGAAGGGGGGTATTCCACTGTGCACTTAAGATAACCTAAGTCACTTTCAAACCCTTCAGCATACATTACGTGGCTATTTTTAATAACGATCATCTATTTTATAAAAAGTTTTAATATTAAGCACACAACTGGCAGCACCATCATATTTATAAATGATTGTAATCGTTTTAAAGCATCGTCTTGCTCTAGCGTATCAAAGCCGCTACACGTATATTGAATAAGCAGAGACCGTACACGTCATTAATATAATGGCAAAAAAATAACAGCGCTCCCAATTGGTGAATGCCAAAAGCAGTAAGCATGGGCGTTTTTATTTATATTTAAAAAGGAGCTCAATATGGATAATCATAAAGTGGGTAAATGCCCAGTTATGCATGGCAGTAATACCACAACTGAAAACACCAATACAGATTGGTGGCCAAATTCACTAAATTTAGACATCCTTCATCAGCACGATAGTAAAACTACCCCCTACGATAGCGACTTTAATTACGCCGATGCTTTTAATTCACTCGACTTAGAGGCACTTAAAACCGACCTAAAAAATTTAATGACTCAAAGCCAACCGTGGTGGCCAGCCGATTGGGGGCACTATGGTGGCCTGATGATCCGTATGGCGTGGCATGCAGCGGGCTCGTATCGTTTAGCGGATGGCCGAGGCGGTGGCGGTACGGGTAATCAACGTTTTGCTCCACTTAACTCATGGCCCGATAATGCCAACCTCGACAAAGCTCGCCGTTTGCTGTGGCCAATTAAAAAGAAATACGGCAATAAGCTTTCATGGGCTGATCTGATTATTTTAGCCGGTAATATGGCGTATGAATCAATGGGACTTAAAACCTTTGGCTTTGCTGGCGGCCGTGAAGATATTTGGCACCCAGAAAAAGACGTTTACTGGGGCGCAGAAAAAGAATGGCTTGCGCCTAGTGATGAGCGTTATACCCAGGTTGATAAACCCGACACCATGGAAAACCCATTAGCAGCAGTACAAATGGGCTTAATTTATGTAAACCCAGAAGGGGTTAATGGCAAGCCCGATCCGCTTAAAACTGCAGATCAAGTCCGCGAAACCTTTGCCCGCATGGCCATGAACGACGAAGAAACCGCAGCACTCACCGTTGGTGGCCACACTGTTGGTAAAACTCACGGTAATGGTAAAGAAGAAAACTTAGGCCCTGAGCCAGAAGCTGCCGACGTACACGAGCAAGGCCTTGGTTGGAATAACCATAAAACTCGTGGCATTGGCCGCGATACCATGACCTCAGGTATTGAGGGCGCATGGACAACCTACCCAACTAAATGGGATAACGGCTATTGTAAATTGTTACTCAATTACGAATGGGAGCTAACAAAAAGCCCTGCCGGTGCTCATCAGTGGGAGCCGGTTAATATTAAAGAAGAAGATAAACCCGTTGATGTGGAAGACCCATCAATTCGTTTAAACCCAATAATGACCGATGCCGACATGGCGATGAAGCTCGACCCCGCATATCGTAAAATTATTGAGCGTTTTAATGACGATTTTGAGTACTTTACTGACGTATTCGCTCGCGCATGGTTTAAGTTAACCCACCGTGATTTAGGGCCAAAATCGCGCTATTTAGGTGCCGATGTACCAAGCGAAGATTTAATTTGGCAAGATCCAATTCCAACGGTTGATTACACCCTAAGCGACGCTGAAATAACCGATTTAAAAGCGAAGCTACTTAATTGTGGATTAAGTGAAACCGACTTAATTAATACCGCATGGGACAGCGCACGTACTTATAGAGGCTCCGATCACCGTGGTGGTGCTAATGGCGCTCGTATTCGCCTTGCTCCGCAAAATAACTGGCAAGGTAACGAGCCTGCGCGCTTAGCCAAGGTGCTTAGCGCACTTGAAACACTGCAAGCGAGTTTAACTAAGCCTGTTAGTATGGCTGATTTAATTGTACTTGGCGGCACCGCTGCACTAGAGCAAGCCGCTAAAAAGGCCGGAGTTGATGTAACCGTACCATTTGCCCCAGGGCGTGGCGATGCAACTGATGATATGACCGACGCCGAGTCATTTGAGCCATTAGAGCCAATTCATGATGGTTTTAGAAACTGGTTGAAAAAAGACTACGCTGTATCCGCCGAGGAGCTATTACTGGAGCGCAGCCAATTAATGAGCTTAACCGCGCCAGAAATGAGCGTGTTATTAGCTGGTATGCGCGTACTGGGCACTAACTATGGCAATAGTGAGCATGGCGTATTTACAGACAACGTAGGCGTACTGAGTAACGACTTCTTTGTTAATTTAACCGACATGAACAACCGCTGGGAACCTGCAAGTAAAGGCGAGTACAACATAGTTGATCGCGCAAGCGGTAAAACTAAATACACGGCTACGCGGGTTGATTTAGTGTTTGGTTCAAACTCAATCCTACGTGCATTGGCGGAGTTTTATGCTCAAGACGATAACAAAACCCGTTTTGTACACGACTTTATAAATGCATGGGTAAAAGTAATGAACGCCGATAGGTTTGATATTAAATAAACCTGAGTAATATTTAAAAAGGAGCAGTAATGCTCCTTTTTTTATTATTTGAAAGTTACGAGCTGCGGGCAACGAGCTGCGAGTCGCGAGCTAGTGCTAAAATCTGAAACCTTTATCCTTTAACCTACTCTTTCAGCGCAGCGCCTCATAGCCCTCTTTGTGCATAATTCACTAAAAGCTATTTGAACACAGAGAAGCGAATGAGAGTAAATGAGAAGACAACGGGCTTCGAGCTGCGAGTCGCGGGTAAAATGCAGCGCCTCATAACCTCTGTGGTGAATAAATCACTTAAAAATTATTTGCACAAACAGCAAAGAATGGGTACAAATGAGCAAAAAAACACAGCCTTTCTTTACTCTTTTATAAATAAACTACCAAGCACAATTCTGCCGAACCCCGAACCCCGAACCCCGAAATACAGACACAAAAAAACGGCGCTTAAACAAGCACCGCTTTTAAAATGGTTTAGGCTATTTCTTTAACCTTTAACCTAGCTCTTAAGCTACTTTATTTTCTTCGCAGCTTGCTAGGTATTCGTCAAACGTACCTTGGAAGTCAATCACTTGCTTGTCTTTAATATCAACAATACGCGTTGCTAGTGACGATACAAACTCACGGTCATGGCTTACAAAAATAAGCGTGCCTTTAAAGTCTTTTAGCGCATTGTTAAGCGCTTCAATGGCTTCCATATCCATGTGGTTTGTTGGTTCATCCATTATTAGTACGTTAACGTCTTGCATCATTAACTTACCAAATAACAAACGGTTTTTCTCACCACCTGAACAGTTACGCGCTTTTTTATTTGAATCGTCTGCGGTAAATAATAAACGCCCTAACATGCCACGAACCATTAAATCGTTGTGTTTAGCAGTGCGCCACTGCGACATCCAATCAAATAAAGTTAAGTCGTTATCAAAGTCTTTGCTGCTGTCTTGTGGGCAGTAACCAAAGGTCGCGTTTTCTGACCATTTAACTTCACCGTGTAAACTTTCAAGCTCGTTAACTAAACAACGTAAAAAGGTGGTTTTACCCACACCGTTTTCGCCAATTACCGCAAGCTTTGCACCCGCTTCTAGCAATAAGTCGCCGCCGGTAAATAATGTTTCACCGTCAAATCCATGGCCAAGCTTGGTTAGCTCAAGCGCTTGGCGATACATTTTTTTGCCTTCGTCAAAGCTCAGTGACGGGCTCATACGGCTTGATGCTTTAACTTCATCAAGCTTAATTTTGTCCATTTTTTTAGCACGCGAGCTGGCTTGTTTTGCTTTAGAGGCGTTAGCACCAAAACGGTTAACAAAGTCTTGTAGCTCGTCTATTTCAGCGCTTTTTTTCGCGTTTTCAGCTAATAACTGTTCGCGCTGTAAGCCTGAGGCTTCAAGGTACTTTTCGTAGTTACCTGGATAAATACGCAGCTCGCCGTAATCAATATCGGCCATGTGCGTACATACCGAGTTTAAAAAGTGACGGTCATGGGAAATAATAATCATGGTACATTTACGTTGGTTAAGCTCATTCGCAAGCCACGTAATAGTATGAATATCCAAGTTATTGGTTGGCTCATCAAGTAGCAAAATATCAGGGTTAGCAAATAGTGCCTGTGCTAAAAGCACACGCAATTTCCAACCAGGGGCTACGTTTGCCATTAAACCATAATGAAATTCTTTATCGATACCCGCATCAAGTAGTATTTCTTCTGCGCGGCTTTCTGCGGTGTAACCGTCCATTTCAGCAAATACACTTTCAAGCTCGGCTACTTTCATGCCGTCTTCTTCGCTCATTTCAGGCAACGAATAAATACGGTCGCGCTCTTGTTTTACTTTCCAAAGCTCAACGTCGCCCATAATTACCGCGTCAACTACGCTGTATTGTTCAAACGCAAACTGATCTTGGCTTAGGTTACCTAATTTTAGCCCCGGCGTAATAGACACATTACCTGCACTAGGCGTAAGCGCACCGCTTAAAATTTTCATAAATGTCGACTTGCCGCAGCCGTTAGCGCCAATTAAACCGTAACGGTTACCGTTACCAAATTTAGCTGAAATGTTTTCAAACAACGGCTCTGCGCCAAACTGCATCGTAATATTTGCGGTGGAGATCAAAAAAAGTAATCCTAGAAAATTAATGGCAGGGTTAAGCTGCAGCAAGGTGCCGCATAAATAAACAAGCGATAGAGTAAATAATAGGCCGCGAATTATACAGATCCACGCCCAAAGATGAAAGGTAAAAGAATAAAGCTTAAAAGCTATAACAGCTGATAAATAGCGTGTATGTTGCTTTTATTTTGTTTAATTAACTCATTTATAGTTTGTAACTCGGCTTGGTTAATAGACTTTTTACTCAACATTAAATGAATAGAACTCTTATTAATAGCCGCCATACTAGTAACAAGCTCAATGCTTGGGTGTTGGTTTAAAAAATATTGTGCTGCTACTTCGTCTTCTATTGCGTAATCCACTCTGTTTTTACTAAGCATTGCAAAGCGTTTATCGGCTGTGGGCATCATAATAACGTGAGCAGGATGATTTTGTTTAAACTGCGCAAATGCAGCGCCATAATAACTACCGCGACCAGTAGCGAGAGTTAAATCTCTATAAAAAATATCGCTTAGGTTATTTATATCAGGAGAGTCGCTATATTTATAAAGGCGCATTATTTCATCGCGATAAGTATCGCTAAAATAGGCATAACTTTGTCTATCAGGGGTTATGCTGGCTGCAAAAACAATATCAATACGGCCTTCTTTTAACTCTTCAAAAGCACGAGCAGAGGTAGGCAGCAACATAAACTTTAAACAAAAAGGTGAGCCGTTAAAAATCGTATTTACCACATCAATTTCAACGCCTGTTAAATTGTTATTAACTGCCACCACATAAGGCGGCCAGTTGCGTTCATTGGTACCCACTTTAAGTGTTTTGGCACAGGCAAATACCTTAAAACTACCAATTATTAGTAATACAACAAAAGCGAGTCTTAGCATTTTATTACTCTAAAGAATGACTACAACTAAGTATACACTAGCTGGCAGATTTATCCCGCTTGTAATAAATAAAGAGCGCGCAGTGCAGGTAGCCCAGTAAAAACAAATGCTGGGGGCTCAAGGGGTTGCAACTAAGCCTAACGACGCTCGATAAGCCTTTAATTGTTTTTCACGGCCAATTTCATCGGTTAACTTATTCCAGCCGGTTTCAATGTTTTCAACCGTTTGGTCTACGGTTTGGTTATGCCTTAAATATTTAGCTACTTCCGTGTCGAGTATGTCTCTAAAGTAACGGTTGTTTTCAAAAATTCTTAAATCCAGAATAATATTGGCATTATTTACCGTTTTAGAAATAGAGCCTAAATAAAAGCGAAGGGTATTTTCACTCATGCCTTGGTCAAGCCAGCTTTGCTGATTAACTAATTGAGAGGTACGATACGGGTTCATGCCCGTGGCCCCTATGGTTACATCTTCATTAGATTGCAAAGGCTGAGTAACATACGACAAGTACTCATAAGCGAGCTTTTTTTTGCCAGCATTGCTGGCGCGGTTTATTGAGCCTACCCAACCACCAAATGCAGCATAAGGCGCATAGTTAATATCGCCCATGGCAAATGGGCAAAGGGTAGAGTTACATCGCTCAAGCTGGTTTGTTTTACGATTTAATACCTCGGTTGACCCCGGTAATATACTTACCCCCGTTTTGTTTTTTACTTTAGATTTGGGTAATACGGTCATGGTGCCAATATCGCCCCATTCAATAGCTAAAGCGCAGCGCCCATTAATAAACGCATACCTTACATCGTTAGTGTCAAAGTTAAGTTCATCGGCAGAGCCAAATTCGGTGGTTTGTTTATAAATTTGTAAGGCTTTTTTAAATGCCGCGTTATTCACTAACGGCGCCATGGTTTTGGTGTTAAAAAATATCCCCTGCGACGTGCCTTTACTTTGCAAAAAACTACCCGCAATAGACAACAGCGACCAATACGACTGTTCATTGGCTTTTTTAGAAATGCACGAGCCAAAATCACCTTCGCCATCCCCATTCATATCAACCCCATGCAATTGCTTAGCAATAGCAAGGTAATCATCCCAGGTTCTGGGTGGGGTAAGGCCATACTTTTTAAGTACATCGAGGCGGTAATACAGTAAGTGTATATCGCCATCGAGGGGGATAGAGTAAATTTGACCATTATATTTAGAGCTAAAATCTCTAAAAAAGCGCGATACATCATTCCATTGAATTAAAGGGTCGGCATTTACGTAAGTGTCTAGGCGCTCTAGGTAATTGTTTTGTGCAAAATCAACCATCCACTGCGATGCATAAGCAATAATATCGTACTGGCTGGTTGGCGAGCTTAAATCTTTACTTATTTCATTATATAACTGACCAAAAGGCACCTTGGTTACATTAACTTTAATACCGGTTTGCTGTTCAAACTCTAAGCCCCTTTGTATTAGTGGCTTGCTAATAATAGTGCCTAAATCAACCGTAAGTACATTAAGTTGGGTGTTTGCGTGAAGCAGTGTACTGGGTTGGCTTTCTATTTTAGAGGGAGGCAGGTTACTTTGTGCAACGCATTGAAAAACAAAAATTAAGCTTATAACTAAAGCAAATACAACTCTCATAAAAAACTCAACCACAGCAATATGTAATTACTACTCTAGTCTATATTTTGTGGAAAGGGAAAAGGCAGGTAGTTGTAAGCAATAAAAAGCGCTTCTAGCTCACCACTGGCAAGTAACTTAGCAAAACCGGCATCAAAAATTTGTGCTAGCTCGCGGCCTTTAGCGTTATCGGTAAAGGCAATGTATTGCTTTATTGGAACTATGTTTTCAATTTGGTACTGCTGCGGGTCAAAGTTTATTGTTGATAACTCAGCGGCATTAGCAATCAAGGTTTGCTGCAGCGCTTTACGGCTATCTAAAAAGAAATCAAGCCTATCAAGCTTGAGCATTTTAACGCCCTCAATCCGCTGAGTAACCTGTTGTAAATCAATCGGCACATACAAATAATTATTATAGTTAGATCCCCTTAATGTGCCTACCGAGCGGTTTTGTAGCGAATACTCACCTTGCCAATTTTTAAATCGGCCTTTTTTAAACATCGCCGACACAAAAGTAATATCGTAATGCCAAACCGGAAAGTACAGCCCCTCCACCTCATTTTGCCTTGCACTTAACATAGCATCGGCGTTGCCGTTAGCTGTCCACCAATAAGCACGCGACTGAGGCACAATCATAATATTGAGTTCAATCGACTGCGCAGCAAAAATTTTAGTCAGCATATCAACGTAAAGGCCAGAGCCGTCTTTTTCTACCAGCCCGTCAATGGTGTCGGTAGCCAGTACAATTTTTTTAATATCGCTCGACGCCCAACCACTGCTAGGCACGCCTAAACAAAGCGCTAAAAGTACAGCTAAAAACCACCTAACCCTAACATTCATTGAAAGTAACACCTCGGTACTTAAACACAGCCACACTAGCCAATACATTTTTTATACTAGTAAGCGCTGAAGAGCGATCTTATGAGTAAACATAGCACACCTCGCTGACCAATAAATGAACGGTGCAATACGTGTTCATACTATTACACTGAAGGGTAAATAACAGCCATGTTTTTAGTGTGGATTAAGGTAAGTGCTTAATTATTGCTACTCATTCAAATAGCACCGAAGCGTTTATATAACTTTAATACTTTCAAAGATGTAGAGTTAATAGGTAAAAGTGTAAATAACATTGGTTTATAGCAGTTAAACAGTGCTTTTTTGTAATAAAAACATACTACTTAGGGCGTATATATTGCCGTAGCTCTATATTTTTAAATGTTGATACTGTAGATTAGTTATAAATGAATGCCAGATTAATAAATAAACCAAGGAGCGGTGAATTTAGTGCCTACTAAAACACTCAATTACTATAATCAACATGCACAAACTTTTAGCGACTCAACGCTTAATGTTGATATGTCGGCGCTTTACGCTGAGTTTTTACCGCTTATCCCTAAACATGGCCATATTTTAGATGCTGGCTGTGGCAGTGCCCGCGATGCTATGTATTTTAAACAGCAAGGTTTTACTGTTAGCGCGTTTGATGCAAGCGAGAACATTGCAAGGTTAGCCAGTAATTACTTACAACAAAGTGTAGAGGTTAAAACCTTTCAGCAGCTTAATTGTACAAATATGTACGACGGCATTTGGTGCTGCGCCAGTTTATTACATGTGCCAAAAGTAGAGTTACCGCAGGTGTTTTTAAAGCTGCAAAATGCCCTAAAACCAAACGGTGTTTTGTATGTGTCGTTTAAATACGGCACGCAAGAACGCGTGCATAACGGCCGTGAATTTACCGATTTAAATGAAGATGGCCTAACTGCGCTAATTGCCCACCACACCGAGCTTAAAATCCTAAAACAATGGCAAAGTGTTGATCAGCGGCCAGAGCGCGAGAATGAAGTGTGGCTCAATGCGTTAATTAAAGCAGTGCCCGTTTTATGATTGGCGCAATGCAGCAACAACTCGACTTTATTGCCTATATTCAGCGCATGCTGGTTGAGGGAGAGTTCACCGCAACTTATAAATATGCACTATTACATGCTATTGCTGATATTTGCGTAGAACAGCAAAATGAAGATCAGAGTGCTCCAATGGAAATAAAAATCGACACGTTAGTCGATAAATTTATTCAACTTTATTGGAACCACTCAATGCCTTACGCTGCGCACTCTACCGATATTATTACTAATACTGAAGACATGCTGTTAAAGCAAAATAGCCAAGGACAGGCAAAGTTCATCACCGAAATTTATAAACTACAAAATGCAGGTGTGAAAAGTTACAACGCATTCAAAAACTACCAACAATATAACCAAGTAATTAGCTCTCTTAGGCGAACATTTATCGATGGCCCTCTTTGGCGCTTACAGTTACTTTCGGGTAAAGAAGAATGTTTTTTATATCCCCATATACTTTTAGGTAAAGGCAGAGAGCCCAAGCGAATTGTTTTAAATGCTGGTATAGCTCAGTGTTTTAGGCGTTTTTACGATTTGGTTGTACATCTTAGTGTTACTGAATGGATAGAAAAAGTACAAACTATAAAAGCGAATCAAACACTATTAGGATCACAAAGCCAGCTACAAGAGTTCTTGTTTGGCAGTAACAGAACTGCGTTAAAAGTGGTAACTCCACTATTGATAGATATTCAAAAGGGGCTTTGCTTTTACTGCCAAAAGCCAATGAATCTCAAAAACGAAAAAGAAACTAAAAAAACGCCAGAGATCGATCACTTTATTCCTTTTAAGCGCTACCCAAACGACTTAGCACATAACTTTGTTGCTGCGCATGCTGATTGTAATAACAATAAGCGAGACCACCTCGCAGCTTTTGCTCACCGCGACCGCTGGCTAGAACAAAACCTTGATATTCATAAAGCCGAGATAACTAATAAACTGCAACCTTACTTTTATTGCGATGCAGATAAATCGCTTGCAGTAAGCAACTGGGCGTATCAGGTTGCCGAATCAAGCAGTGCAAAATTATGGCTTGGCAAAAACAGTTTCGAACAAGCAAAACCAACTGCTGAGTTGTTTACGTTTCCAAATGCATCCCAACCTGAGTTAAATCAAGTTGCTAAGCCCGAAGTTAGCTTAAAATCAATTGATAACGCATTAAAGCTGCCGTACTTCCCCAATATAAAAATAGCCTGTGGGCATTTTAAAACAGGGGATGAAAGCGATATGGAATTAATGGATGCACCACTTGGCGCGGGCAAGCTCGACCCACAAGTGCATTTTTTAGCACACGCATCGGGTAACTCAATGAATGGCGGTAAACACCCAATACTTGATGGTGATTTACTGTTACTTGAGCTTATAACGTCCGATAAAGCCGGATCGCTACGCGGCCGAATAGTGGCGATAGAGCGAGATGATATAGGCGGGGAAGGGCAGTATTTACTGCGTAAAGTTAATAAATTATCTAATGGGCAATATGAGCTAATTGCTCAAAACCCAGATTACGAAGTAATGATTGCAGATGAAAGTATGCGAACCTTTGCGCGGTTTAAACAAGTGGTTGCAGAGTAGTTTGTCGTCGCGCTTTAACTTATAGGCGCAGAGCTTGCTCGCTCGAAAAGCGCTTTAACCATGATTTTTACATGGTTTGGGAAAGGGATTAATAACCTCTATTCGAGGTTTTATCGCGTTGGCGATGGCAACCAAAGGGCGGCTGCCGCCGACCGCCCTTTGGAATCCCACGGCGCACCCGAGGATCACACTGTGTCCTCAAATTAAAAATTGATGTGAACGTAAGCGCCGTGTATTCGCCATCCCTGGCGAAGTCACGGCTTAACTTGCATCCATGCAAGTGATTACTCATCAATTTATAACTTTCGGGTGTGATCACGGGGAGTTGGAGTGTGTTTGTAGATTGGTGTTTATGAATGAGGGTGGGAGTTTTCTCATAAGTTGTATATCAATATTAAAGAAAATTACCTGTCTTCTTGTATTAAAAATTAAAAGGGATTTAAAAATTGGAACAGCTTTTTCATATTGCGACTAGATATTATTTTGCTTTTGAAAGCAGTAAAGGCTTAAATTTTAAAATGAAGCGGAACTGGTTTTTTACAATTGCTTTAGCCCCTCTTTTTCTAGGAATGTGTTTTTTAACATTTTACCTTTTAATTATAGAGTCTAGTACGACTCAGAAGTGGCTCGGTATAGCTGCGTTATTTTTTAGTGAGTTTGCTTTTCTTTTTTCTTTCACAAGTTTGCAAGAAAAAAAGAAAAAGTTGATTCTTGAAAAGCATGGTGAAAAAAGTGGTGATAAACGTGCATTATTTCGTGCTAAAAGAAAGTGGCTTCTAAAAGAGCTTGGCATTAAAAGTACAGAGTTTTTTGTTACAGCAGAGCAGTATGAAAAAATGCTTAAGTATTACTTTGAAAGAAAAACACCTTATGAGAATTATTGGCAAACGTTCTTCTCTAGTTTATTTAGTGATAGCTCAAAGGCAAGAATCTTAAGCTTATTCATTTTTTTAATGTCTATTTGTTTTTTATTAGTAATGAAAGGTGTGAGTGATTCAGAGGTGTTCTTCGAACTCCTTGAACTAAATAATTTGATTTCAGGCTTTTTTCTAATTTTACTTTTTTCATTTGGGTTGCATGTTTTCATAGAGACTGTAAAAGCTTTAATTCGTCTTGTTGGATTAATAAATTCAATAATTATCATACGGTTAGAAAGTAAGCGCTCTGAGTCAGATGAAGTACTGAGAGTCTTTATTAAAGATCTATTGTTACTAAGCAGGTTGGATAACAAGATTAAAGTGGTTAATTGATTACCCTAAAGATCTAAATATAGTTAACTTTAGTTTTGGGGAAAGAGATTGAAACCTCTATTCGAGGTTCTATCGCGTTGGCGATGGCAACCAAAGGGCGGCTGCCGCCGACCGCCCTTTGGAATCCCACGGCGCACCCGAGGATCTCACTGTATCTTCAACTTACGTTAATGATGTGAACGTAACCAGCGTAGATAGGCCATCCATGGCCAAGCTACGCTTTTTACAGCATCCATGCTGTAAATTACTCATCATTAACTCCGTTTCAGGTGTGATCACGGGGAGTTGGAGTATGTTGGTAGATTGGTGTTTATGAATGTAGGCTCTGCTTTTATTTCAAATAAGATACTATAAAAACTAAAGTTAGTTAATTAAACTAACTTATAACTTTAAGGGATTAAGAAATGGCAATACAGCCAATTAAATTTAGTAAATCATGTATAAAAACACTAACTGCTGTGGAAGCTGAAGAAGCACGCTCAAATCAGCATGAATTTCAAGGGGTTGCTCCGTTAAAAGAGATGTTTGGTTATGCTAAAATGACGACTAAAGCTACTTTTTCAATTCGAGGTAGTAGTGATTCGTACCCAGTAGAGTTGACATGGTATGATGCTAGAGAAGGAAATCCAAATCGTTCAGCAGAATATAGATTATACTTTCAAAGCTCGCCTGTGATGGTGGTGGCTAAAGAGGGTGATGTAATAGCTATTGGATATGACAAGAATAATAATATTCACTGTGAACTTATTCAAAGCAATAGAAGTACACATAAGCCTACGCAATGGCAAATTTCTCAAGGTATAGCGTAGCTACATTTCATTATAAACGTTCAGTTAATTTTATTAAGCAAGCACCTAATTTTTGGCCTAATAGTGGAGGCACTGCGTTGCCAACCTGAGTGTACTGCGGAACTTCAAATTTACGCATCTGGCCTCCCGTTGTGACTTTTGAGCGGAATTCAAATTGATCTGGGAATGATTGAATTCGGGCCATTTCTCTTACGGTAAGTACGCGAAGTTCGTTCTTATCGTAATGACAGGCGTCGTCAGGGATTGATAATGCCGCAGGTGCAGGTGCATTTGCAATTAAAGCTCTTTGAGTTTGCTTTTTAGTTGGGTGCTCTAAAAGATATTGAACTAGGTCAAATCTATTTTTAAATTTAACCAATTTATTTTGCTGATTTAAAAACTCTTTATTGAGTAATAAAGCTGTGCTCTCATTACTTAAGGTTGCTACACCATTTTTAAGAATATTAAAAACGTCTTTTGTTACTTGTTTTTTATCAATATCTTGTAATATTTGGTAAATTCTAAAACGTCTTTTTACAATATCACTGTTGGCTCTTAGTACATGATTTTTTAGATCGGTGACATTACCTAAGACATCTGAAAAGTGGGTATTTAATTCATTAATATACGTAGATGTTTTTGATGGACTTGTTAGCTTTAAATCATCAAGTGCATCTTTTACTGTTGCGGTATTATCTGCGATTAAGGAGCTAAGAAAGCTATCTTTAAATAGCTTAAAGTGCTCTATTTTTGTTATGTCAAAATAGGGCAAATCACCAAATTTTACGCTACTAATGTTCTTTCTAGCTTTTTTATAAAAGCTAACTGATTGATTGAATAATTCAATTTCAGTTTCATTTAAATTCTTAAGCTTTTCAAAATAGTCATTTCGTATTGCAATCATGATGAAGCGAGGTCTGTTTTGAGCTATTCCGGAGAACCTTGCGTTAATATGAAGGCAAAGTGGAATGTACCCTTTAGTTGCAAATACTTTTGCAACTTCATACCACGCATGGAATTGATTTCCTTCTTCGTCCTTAAAAGCGCGTAAGATACCTGTTACGTTTTCGAGCATTGCAATTTTAGGGCGAACTAGAGATACGAATGTTGCAAATTCCCATGGTAAAGTATTTTTATCGCAATCTTTTTTACGCATACCCGCCATACTGAAACTTTGGCATGGTGGTCCGCCTGAAACTAGATCTAACTCACCTTTACCAAATGAATTATGTAGTTCATCGCATAGCTCTGAATTTGCTTTTAACAGTTTATTAAGTTCAACAATACTGCCAACTATAAGTTTATTTTGAATGTTTTTTAAGTCATTAGGTAAATCAGAGAACCCATCTTTATTGTCGAACTCAGGAAAGTTAAAAGGGTTTTCTCTTAATCTAGGTTTTAAATCTTTATAACTACTGTTTAACCACAGTGTATTTTGTGGCATTAAGTTATCTTCAGCTAGTTGTGCAAAATCTTCTTTAAAAAAGTTATAAGCAAAAGTTTCTGCTGCCATAGGAGAGAGTTCATTAGCAAGTACGGTATTAAAACCGACACTTTCTAGTCCTAATGTTAAGCCACCACAGCCTGCAAACAATTCAATATGATTCAAAACACACCAAGTAATAAATGAAAACCACCGAATTTTACGGTAATCGCTCTTAAAAGTCCAGGTAAGAATTTATTATTTTATATGTTGACTTAAGAGTATGAAAAGAATAAGTTAATTTAAGGCTTATGAGAGTAGCCTTCCTTCCTGTAAAGACCCTTTGTGTCCTCTCTGTAGATAAAGTTGTGAATTCGCAGCTAGATTTACAGTGTTCGGACTGAAATCAATGAATAACTTTAACTACATATATTCACGGCACGGGAAGTGCCATCCTGATTATAGGAGAAGCGTTTAGCATCACCCATTTAACCTAAATTTATTTTAGCTGCGATGAATTCCAAAATATTTGGACCATCGAAAATGATAAATGAAAAACGACTTAAACAAGAAGCAAAACTTTTAAAGAAAAACAATGACAGTTTAAATCAAGCCCAAGCACTAAATATTGTTGCTCGCAAATATGGTTATCCTACTTGGCCTGATGTTTCAAAAGAGTTAAAAAAGCAAGAGATAGAAGGTATTCCCATACCAAGCATTTCAACAAATTTTGTTGAATACAATGAAGTTGAAATGTCAGATAAGGATTATGAGGTTTATGATCAAGAAAGGGCCAGTGACTTACAATTAGAGCAAAAATTATTACTGAGAAGAAATACCGTTGCTTTGACCAAGTTAGGTGTAGAGTTTTCTCTTTTTGAGCCTACGCAAACAGGTTTGAATAAATCTATTCTGGATGCAACTCAATCAGTAAGAGATCATTTCGAGTTAGAGGAATTTCATTATTACTTTCAACAAGAGCAAGGTGTTATAAGAAAAGAAGTTAGCTACTTAGTTAATCAGAATGAAATAAAAGAAATTGTTGGAAGTTTTTACCGCCCTAAAACTAAGCAGGGTGATCCAAGGATGTGGTATAGACAACTACCAAAGTTTGCTGCTGCAGGTGATCAAGTTGCCATTATTATATACCAAGGCTCACCACATTTAATTAACCTGAGTCGAATTGATTTAGAGGCTGAACTACAGAACCCTTATAGCCAAATTTATAAATTAATAACAAACTACATAAACAAAGAGTTCTCTTATTCAGCAGAGCTACTAAATAAGATAAAAGAATTAGCTATAAAGCCATTCAAAGCACAACGAAGTGGTGATACAGCAATAGGTTATACATTAGAGACTTTACTTGGCATTGATGCAAATTCATCAAAAGATCCGGATTACCATGGTATCGAAATAAAGTCTGGTAGAGGAAGTAAAAACCGGACAACCTTGTTTGCCCAAGTTTCTGATTGGTACTTAAGCCCTTGTGGTTGCAAAGGAGTTGATTTTACTAAAGGCTCTAGTTCAAAAATATTAGATAGATACGGTTATGTAAGAGAAGATGATTTTAAATTGTACTGCACAGTCAGCACTCAACGCCAAAATACTCAAGGGCTGCATTTTATATTCAACAAGCAAAAGGATCAGCTTGAAGAATGGTATCGAAATGAAGAATTAGTAGCTGTTTGGCCTGCTAAATTATTGAAGAAAAGGCTAATTGAAAAGCACTCAGAGACTTTTTGGGTGCAAGCTAAAAGCTTTAGAGAAAATGGCGAAGAATTTTTTCAGCTAGAAAAAATTGTACACACTAAAGCTCCTGTTTTGAGCCAGCTAATACCATTGATTTGCTCAGGTGTCATTACAATGGATCATCTAATAAAACGCTCAGGTAAAACTGGTCGAGTTACAGAAAAGGGGCCGCTATTTAAAATAGATAAAAGAAACTTAGAGCTACTTTTCCCTGAGCCGATTGAGATTAATTTGAAGAATGAAATTCATAATGTTTAGTTAGGGGTAGATTAACATGCAGCTGTCAAGACTATTCCCCCGTCATTTTGCCCGAAAAACCTCAATTGGTGAGTAATTAATTGCATGGATGCAATCAAAGCCATGACTGGTACAAGGATGTGCCTTACATGGCGTTTACGTTCATATCAATTTCGGTTTTGAGGAAACAGGAAAATGCTCGGGGCGTCGTGGGGTTCCAAGGGGCGTACGGCGCTATGCGCCCCTTGGTTGCCGTCGCCAACGCGACATCTGTTTAAAAGTAGTATTTATTTCGCTGCGAGCCCAATAATTAATGCTGTTAAAGCTGCACCAGCAACAAACGCGCCTAAATTAGATTCTGTATTTTTTGCATTTGATGCATTACCTCTCGGAGGCATTTTTACTTGTACAACTTGGTTTTTTTCTAAGTTTTTAACTGTCTTTTCAACAGCAGCAATTATGTCTAATACGCTCACATTCATCGCTTTTGAACAAATAAACATCTGATCGACAGAGAATGTCGATTTACCAGACTCCAACCTGCTGTAACTAGCTTGTGTTAGTCCTAATGCTTTAGATAAGTCTGTTTGTTCAATACCTAATCCCTTTCTTTTATTTGCTATCACCACACCTAAAACAGATGAGAAAGAAGTTAATTTATCATTCATAAATTTATCCTTAACTAAATTTAAGAGTTGCACAAAGAAAAAAATACGGTATATTTCTTTAACGCAAATATACGTTTAAAGTATATTTGTTTGAATTTCGTGTTATTTTAACTTAAAAGAGGTTGTATGCATAGTTTTAAAGTGGGTGATATTCTGTATCGAAGTAAATTGTTGGTACAGCATGTGGGAGTTGTTATTGGGGATAATGCTGTTTTACATAACCTTCCTTCTGGGATAGAGATATGCTCATTAGCTAAGTATGGGGAAGGAAAAGATATTAAAGTCATTTCGTCTAAGTTGTCTGGGCTAGATAAAATGGAGTTTATTAAAAAGGGATTGGAATCAGTTAAAGAGGGTAAAAAATATCAATTATTTAATTTTAATTGTGAACATTTAATCTCTTCTGTTAACGGCTCAAAACCCACTAGTTCTCAAGTTACAGGTGCAGCTATGGGGTCGATCATTGCTGGCATATATAGCCTTTCTCAAGGAGGTGATAAAGTCATCACTGCCATGGGGTTAGGTGCAATCGCGGGACTGATAATCATTAATTGCTCAAGAAAGTATGATTATAAAATACAATCTTAATTATATATTGATGTAAGCAGTAACTTTTATTGAGAGATTCAAATTACTGCTGCTTTTACAAATGAGATATGTAACTGTTTTTAATGTATAAAGTATGAGTTGTTATTACAGGAACTCGTCATGGATGATTTTTTAAACCATAGTTTAAGTATCATGCTTATTGCTGCGTGCGTTTACTCTTTAGTAGGCGTTTTATTTTTTCGTATTTGGTCACATCAACGCAGCGCTAAACTTCCTATCGAACGTCATAAATTAAAACGTGTTGCTGCGCAAACTCTAAGTGAACAAGTCAATGATAAGATTGTAGATGTTATAGGCCTAATATTTTTAGCTGCACTCATTGTTATAATGCCTTTTGCAATCAAAGGGATTGCTGAAATGCTTGCTAGCGGCAAGTTTAATTACTTATTAATTGTTTTGATTATTTTAGGTTTAGCTTATGTAGCAAGAAAGCTGTGGGTTAAATCTAATTATTTAATAAAACTAAAGCTTGGCCGTGATGCTGAGTTGGCTGTTGCCTCTGAACTTATAGAGCTACAGTCACATGGATATCAAGTATTTCATGATATACAAGCTGATGGTTTTAACATTGATCACTTAGTTGTTGGGGAAAATGGCATTTTTGCTATTGAAACTAAAGGCAGGCACAAGCGAATAAAAGAGGATACAATCTACAAAATTAAACTTAGTCCTGTTTTGAAAAGTAGGCTGCTAATTTTCAATATATTATTAACCGCAGCTATAGTGTGTTATGAACCACCAAAATGGTACTCAATAAACTTTTAGGCTAAAGCAGAGGGTGGAGTCTGTGATAAATATATTATTCAAATTACTGGGCGGATTACATAAGCTTTACCCCGTAAAGCTCTATATTATGGAAAGACTTGAAAGCTACTTTTTCAACTATCATGTTGCCCAAATATTAGATGAAGCAAGTAAAATATATTCGATTGGAAAATATTGGAAAGTAAAAGAGTTGATCAACTACTCACCATTTAGAGGAACTCTAAGTGAGTTAGTGCGCGTAGGGGAGTTTTATCCTAGCCCTAAAGATATTGCTGTAGCAATAAATGTGTCTATTAGTGCATATTGTAATGAAGAATGTACAGATAAGGATAATATAATAGACCTAGCATTTCATATATCCCAAGAGCTCAAATCTAGGTTCATATCAGATCAACTATTAAAAACTGTATTTGAAGACTTGAATAAAGATTTAGATAAATTAATAACTGATGGTAAGCGTTCGGACATTAATATGCTTTTTTCAAATAAAAAGGAATTGTTCACATCTTACTATTCAACATTTTCTAAACCTGAATTTAGCTACAGCATAAAAATCTGGCATCAAAGTCAGGAGAGCTCATTTATTCAATGGGAAGAAGAAGATGCTATTACAGTCAATTTGAATCCTATTCGTATCCGTGAGGGTTTTTTTCAGGTGGGATTTGATTACTTTTGCATTTCATCTCAAAGTAGGCTTCAACGCGCTACTAGGTATAAAGGTTTTGAATTTTTTGATGGAGACTCAGTAGGTGATGTTATTTGGGCACTTTAGTCTAACAGGGACGTCTAACAGAAAATAATAGTTGGCTATTTTCCATTCCTCAAGCTCCCTGCCTCATGCCACATTTCACTTGGCATGGGGTTGGTTAATTTCCATGTTATATTCATTGGCTGGCTGCCGTTGTGGCTTTGGTATTTAACCTCGCCGTAGTTTACAAACCCCATAGTTCAGCCGTTTTCGTCTTTTCCTTATCGCGCAAAAATAACAGGATGGTTTTGCTTGTTCCTAGAATTTAGTTTACTTAAAACTCTAATGTAAACAAGCATTAACTCATTATTGAATTAAAGGCTGTAGCTAAGACAGTTCCCCATCATTTTGCCCGAAAAGACTCAATTGATGAGTAATTAATTGCATGGATGCAATTAAAGCCGTGACAGGCACATGGATGTGCCTTACACGGCGTTTACGTTCATATCAATTTAGGCTTTGAGGAAAGTGCAAAATGCTCGGGGCGCCGAGAGATTCCAAAGAGAAGTCGGCGGTTACTTCTCTTTGGTTGTCGTCGCCAACGCGACATGTATAAATAAAGGTGACGAGCGGCGGGTTGCGGGCTTTGAGTATTAAAAGCTACGCTTTTCACGTCAGCAAGCTTAACGCTTACAGCATAAATAACCCCTTAACTTAACTTAACTCAACAATATCACCCTGTAAGCATGGCGTTTGCTCAATTACGCCCTGTATTAAAGTAATTAACTTACTTGCCGTTTTACTTGGCTGGCGTGTGTTATGCCATAGAGCATAAATAGGCCTGTTTGCAAAAGCAGGCTGCAATTCAATATAGTCAAAAGCCTGTTTGTTAGTAATACAACTAATTTCACTCATAGGTAATAAACCAACCCCATTACCTTCTTCAACCATTTTTCGGGCTATTGTTATATCAAAGCAATAACTTATATCGCTGTAGAGTTCTGTTAGTTTGTTAAGCATGCCTGTTGGTAACTGAGTTTGAGTGTAAGGTAAAATTAGGCGAGTTTGCGGTGCATCTTTTTTACTGACTAACTTAACTGCAATAGCGCCTAAGCGTTTTTGATAATAACTTGAGTCTTGCTGTTGGCCAATACGAATAGCGAGGTCAAAGCGTTGTTGGCTCAACTGACTATTGGCATTACTCGGTGATATGTGAAAATTGAGTGAAGGATTATCTTTTATAAATGTATTTAGCGCAGGCATAAGCAGATCTGCAATGATGTTCTGTGGGCATAATAAATAAAAGGTATTGCTGCTATTGCTATCACAATTAAGGGCGGTTATTTGATTATTAAGCGCTAACACTGAATCTGAAAGCGATGTATAGAGCTGCTCTCCTTTTGCTGTTAGCACGATTCCTCGTGCTGTACGCTGCAATAATGGCTCTGTTAATTTGGTTTCAAGTGCTTGAATACGTCGCGATAGCGTCGATAAATTTAAGCCTAAGTCTTTTGCCGTTTGGCTCATACTTTTTCGCCTAGCTACCTCTATAAATAAATGAATGTCATCAAGCATTTCTGTTTCTCAATCTTAGTTTGCATTTTTGTGAGTATGGAAGCCCCAAGCTTTTGAATATAGTAACGCCAAGGAGGAAAGATGAAAATTCATTTTATATTTACATTGGTATTTTCGTTCATGATGTCGTTTTTACTATCTGCATGGGTGACCTACGTAAATTTAGGTTTAAGCAATACCTTTGTGCAAAGTTGGCTAACTGCATTTATTAATGCCTGGCCTGCGGCTTTTTTAGTAGCCTTTACCGTAGCACCGCCAATTC
The DNA here is from genome assembly GCF_005887265.1 of Pseudoalteromonas sp. S1608. Lineage (GTDB taxonomy): Bacteria > Pseudomonadota > Gammaproteobacteria > Enterobacterales > Alteromonadaceae > Pseudoalteromonas > Pseudoalteromonas undina. The sequence goes on along the minus strand of NZ_PNDK01000015.1, from coordinate 21,770 downwards.
GTGCTGTGGTTATTAAATTAATAAGGATTAAAGATGATTAATATAGTGGCAAAAATAACCCCTCAAGCTTCATTATTTGATGACTGTAAAGGGCGTTTACAGCAAATTTTAAAGCCTACACAGGCTGAGGTTGGCTGTATTCGATTTGAGCTATACAGCAATAGTGAGCAAACATGCTTGTTTTTAGTCGAACAATTTACGTCGCAAGCTGCTTTGGATACGCATTATTCACAGCCCTATGTAAAAGAGGTATTTGCATTTTATGAAACGGCGTTAGCAAAACCGGTAGAAGTAAATAAATTAGTCGCGATTGAGCAAGTTTAATTTATTGTGTGTACTTCATTGGAGTGGGGGAGTGTGTGTCCTCGGACGGTCGGCACTCGCCAACGCGACATGTATAAATAAAGGTGACGAGCGGCGGGCTTTGAGTATTAAAAGCTGCGCTTTTCGCGTCAGCAAGCTGCACGCGGTGAGAACAGGTAAAAGGTTCTAGGCTAAAGGTGCTAGGCTGAATATAGTCCGTCGCTCGCGGCTCGTTACCCAAAATTGGCGTTTAAAATAATCACAGCTAAAACTGGTTTCTACGATTTCAACTTACCAATTAACACAATGAGGCAATTAAGTGCGCTATTCGCCTCATTTTTTGAGGCGAATAATGCGTGAAAGTAACGTAATTTAAAAGCGGTGCTTTTCGCGTCAGCAAGCTTAACGCCTACGGTGGTAAAGGCAGCGGGCTTCGAGTGACGAGCAGCGAGCTTGTGCTAAAACCTAAAACCTAGCTCGTAGCTCGCAACCCGCAACCCGTGCCAGGTCAGTCGGCCAGGGCGTTATTTGTGGGTTGATAAGCACCATTATCTAACGCATCAAAGTAGGCTTGATAACGGCCGTTTTGTTTAAATTTAAGTAATTGCTGATTAAAAATTTCAAGCCGCTGTTTACTGTATTTGTTATTTTTAGGGAACATCATAAAGCTTTGGTTTATGAGTAAAGCTTTGGGGTGATGGTTAATAGAGCTAAATAGGTTAGGTAACTTACTGGCCAAGGTGTAATAGCCTACGCTTTTTTCCTCGGCAAAGGCGTCTATTCTGCCCATAGCTAAGCGTTTAAAGTTTTGCTCTGTGGTACTTACTCGCGACATATCAAATAGACCCGCTTGTAGTGCTTTATCAAACTCTTCGCCATAGCTGTAAGCAAGCCCACCACCGAGTAATAAGCCTTTTAAATCGTTTAGGTTTTGCCAATCAAAAGGGCGTTTTTTGTGATAAAAAAATACAAAACGCTCGTTTAACACTGGCTCACTGTAAAAATAATCCTCAGTACGTTGTTGTTCAAACATCCATACGGCGGTGGCTGCGTATTTATCATTAATGGTGTCGTGGTAAGCACGCGGCCAGGGTAAAAAGGTAAAGTTAACCTTAATATTGGCCTGTGCAAATAAGTCGGTGATTAAATGGGCAATCACACCTTGATGAGGTAATGATTCACTTAAAAAAGGGGGCCATTCGCCGGTACTTATATTTAAAGTAGTGGTATGTGTGGGCTGTTCGTTTTTGGGTTGAATTGCTTCAATTGCGTTACTGTAATCACTCACTAAAGCCATCAGACAAAAAGATGCGGTAAAAATAAGGTATCTTAATTTAGCTGATAACATCACATGCATATGTATAGTTTACTCCTTCTTAGCCATTAGGTTGTGAACGGTGCTGTTCAAAAAGTAGGCTATTGTAGTGAGTGAAACTGAATGCACGCTTAAGCTAGATCAGTCGGCAATAATACTTAATCATTTTACGGGGCTAAACGTGTCGCTACCTGCGTTAAAAAACTCTCATTACGACTGCATGGATGCAGAAGGTAGAGCAATGCAGGAGCAATTGCTGAGAACAACTAAATAGCAAATTTTTTGCCTAGCTATCAACACATTTTTCCTGCCTCAAAACAGACCACTTGATTAAGCGAATTGGTATTAGATTTAAAGCCACCTTTTAATAAGTACAGCGTACTCTATTATTCTTTTGTTTGCATGTTTTTTGCGCGCTCTTCAGCTTCAATTAGTGCTTGTGATTTAGGGGCGCGTTGCTTTTCTTCCACTTTCGGTTTTTGTGGTGAATTTGGATCCCAACTTTCATCAAGCGATAAGTTAGCAAATGGGTTACTGCTTTGTGGCGGTATATCAGGCTTAGTGGGTTCAACTGGCGATACCTTTACTTGTTCTGGTTTTATCGCACTTTTTTTAGTGGGTAAGGGGGCGTTGGGATCGAAGGTGCGTATTTCAGGCTCTTTAAAGTCGTGCTCGGTAGATGGCGTTAACGGTGAGCGCGGTTGTTTAGGCGAATGTAAGTCTGCCTTTGGTTGTTGAGGTGAAATGGGCTCAGCTGCAATAGGTGCTTCTTTTTTAGTCGCTGGTACAGGCTCGCTAGGCTGATTAACCGGCTTGCGCTGTTTTTTGATTGGTTTGGCTTCGGGATCAAAGTCTCTTACTTGTGGCTCTGCATGCTCGGTGGCATTTTTTATCCGTTCTAAAGTGGCTTTAGCGGCGGCTTCAAACTCTGCGGTATTCGGGATTTGCTTTACTTTAGCTGTGCTCACTTCGTTTGCGTTTGGCTCGGCAATTTCGGTTGTTGTTTTTTGCTCGCTTTTGCTGGTATCAAGAGTCTTAGATTCATCAATAGCAGTACTACTTTGCTTGTCATCGCACTTAGTAGTGGGAGCAGCTAGTGGCATACTGGTATCGGCAGGCTCGTTATTTTGCTTAACATTGCGTAGGCGCATTAATACAACAACCCCAATTATTACCACTAAGAGTAGCGCCACACTGGGTAATACTAGCGACAACATGTTTGATTCTTTAGGGATTGATGAGGCAACACCGTTAACTTGCTCTGTGGTATTTACGGTAACCGGCATGGCCGTTTGTAAAGGCTCCACTGTTGATTTTGTAACTGCTGGAGTTGTGTTGTTTTGCGTGGTTGTATCAATGCTAGGCTGATCATTTGTTGCAGCATCAGTTTGTTCATCGTTTGTTGTTTTATTGGTTTGCGGCTCATTAGGCTCGGTACTTGCTGATGCTGGAACAGTTGTACTTTGAGTATGTTTAATACTTTGCTCAATATCTGGCTCAGACGCTGTTGCTACTGTTTGTTCAACGTTTGATTTTGCGCTTTGCTGTGTAAGTGATGACTGGGTTTGACTCTCTGCAATAGGGGTATTTACAACTGATGAAACAGGCTCAGTTACTTGCTGTTTAGTAATTTTAGGTTTGGGTTGTTCAATAATAGGTTGCGCTTTAGGCTTTGCTGCTGGTTGAGTACGTGCCGGGTTACTGCAGTTTTTTTTGTAGTCGCGAGCGGCGTTACGGTACTTACGGCTAGTTTTGTCGTTACTATATTGCTGCATTTCTTGTTTTATAAGAATGCACATCGCTTCGTTGTAAGCGACACTGCTGGCACTATAAAACAAAGTAAAACAAAAAAGTAAGCAACTCAGTAACGGTTTCATAAAACTCAAAAGCGGTTAAGCATCAATGCACTAATTTTAAGCGTAAAGTAAAAAATTATCTAGGGCTTAGCAATTTCGCGCGCTAAGCCTAAATTAGTCAATCACCATTAAGCTGCGGTACTCGTCGTAAGCAAATTGGTCGGTCATGCCGCTTATGTAGTCTTGAATAAGTCTACATCTGTAATAAAACTCATAAGCTGCAAAGTGGTCGGGCTCTTCTTGCATGGCATTTATAGCGTGCTGATAGCTACTTAAATGTTTTTTAGAGAGTTTTTTAACTAATCTCGATTCTATTAATAAACGGTTGTCGCCATGTAGTGCGCGTTTAAAGTCGTCGCTAGTTAATTGCAGTAAAGGTTTATAGCACTCTAGTAGGCCGTTAATAATACGGTAGCCTTGTAGTTCGAGCTTTTCGACCTCTTTATGAGAAAATACATGCTCAAGTGCCACTTGCTTTAGGGCTTGGGTTACTGCATGCAGGTAGCTGCGGTCTTCTAATAATGCATGGTTAAAGTCACCATGATAAATTGGCTCTATGTTTTCAATAAAGCGTTTAGCAGCATGATTTACTAATGGGTGCAGTAACGATACACGCAAATAAATAAAAAATTCACTATTAAAATTAAAGGGCTGTGCTTGCGCGCGTTCAATAGCGTAATTAATTGCATCATCAACAAAGCTTTGATGTTGGGTGTCGTTTAAGGCTAAGTTAATTAACGCTTTTTGATATTGCTTTTTTAGTTGCTCGCATAATAACTGTGTGGTGATTATGTCTTTTTCTACCGCATCTTCTATGTCAGCCAAGCAATAAGAAATATCGTCAGCGGCTTCCATTATGTAACTGGCTGGGTGGCGGCAATTCGGCTCCATTTTGAGCTCAGTTTGCAGTGCCTCTACAAAGCTTTTTTCACTGTAGTAGTAGCCCACTTTTTTCATAATGTAGTTTTTATTTTGTGGGATATCTTGCTTCGCTAAGCTGGCAGGGCGGGTGTACTTTAAAATTGCCGCACTTTGGCTGTAGGTTAAATTTAGGCTGAGCAATGAGTGAATAATACGTATGCCTTGGGCGTTGCCTTCAAAACTGCAAATATCTTGCGCTAAATGTTTAAAAATAACGCCTATACTGCTATTGGCTGTTTGGCAACGCTCAGGCGTAATACTGGCCAAGTTAGCATTAAACCAATTATTAATGGCGGCCTCGCCAAAGTGACCAAATGGCGGGTTACCAATATCGTGCATTAGGCAGGCCATTTCTACTAGGGTTTCTAGCGGGCGTTCTAAGCCTGATAAACCATATTCTTTTTGCTGTTGGTAATTTAAGTTGGCAAAAACACGCTGCACAATAAATCGACCAACTTGTTGTACTTCTAATGAGTGAGTAAGGCGCGAGCGCACGGCTGCATTGCGTTCAAGCGGAAATACTTGGGTTTTTTGTTGCAGCCGACGAATGGCTGCACTATTAATAATTCGGCCACGATCGCTCTCAAGCGCCATTTGTAAATTGGCCGTCGTGCGCTGCATACGCGCTGGGGTGATTTTGCTGCTGAAGTCGATCATGGCAATCCTTTTATTTTGCACGTCGGGCTCTTATTAAGTACACAGTTATATTTTTAGTGAGCCATCTTTAATCTATCAGCATGTATCATAAAGTAACAACTTGCTTTAGTATTATTTTTTATAAAATTAACATACATCTATAGGTGTTTAAAATGAAGTTGTGGATCACAAAGGCAGTCTGTTTTTGCCTTTTATTAGGGATGAGTAATGCGTTTGCAGCCAAAGAGCAAACTGTAGTGATGATTTCAATTGATGGCTTGCGTTGGGATTATATTGAAAAGCACGGTGCACCCAATTTAAAAGCAATGGCTGAGCAAGGGGTTAGAGCACAAAAAATGCAGCCAGTTTACCCTACTAAAACATTTCCAAATCATATTTCGGTGATTACTGGTTTACTACCAGTTAACCACGGTATTGTTGACAATAAATTTTGTGACAAAGCGCGCAATAATCAATGCTACAGCATGGGTAAAGGCCAAAAAGACAGTACCTGGGTACGTGGTACTCCATTATGGAATTTAGTAAAAATGCATGGGCTTAAATCGGCGGTGTATTTTTGGCCTGAGTCGGATGCGCGCTTTAATGGTATGACGCCAGATTACTATTTTCACTATTCTAAACAAGGTAACTACCAAGACAGAATTGACCAAATTGTACAATGGTTAAGTTTGCCTCAAGCGCAGCGCCCACGTTTTGTAGCCAGTTACTTTTCGCTGGTTGATAGTATGGGGCATGAGTTTGGCCCAGATGCAGTACAAACACGTGATGCTGTTCATAAGTTAGATGCTTTAGTGGGGCAATTACGCACTCGCTTGAGCAAATTATCTCAGGATATAAACTTAGTAATTGTTTCTGATCATGGTATGGCACAGGTTGATCCTGAGCAAAGCATTATTGTTAGCAGTTTACCTAAAGATGATAATTTTATTATTGTGAATACCGGTCCTCGTTTACTTATTTATACTAAAAGCGATGCTAAAAATGCGGATATTGACGCGTATAAAGCACGTTTACAAAAAGCGGCTAAGGGGCGTTATAGTGTTTTAAGTAGCGAACAGCTTGAAGGCTACCATTATAATAGCGGGAGTAGAGTGGGCGATATTGTGGTGCAAACCAATGCGCCTGCGGTATTTAGTAACGGTACTAAAGCGCCTTATTTAGGTACACATGGCTATGCTTATAGTGATGATATGGCAGCCACCTTTGTAGCAGCAGGTCCTGCGTTTAAAAAAGGGGTAAGTATTGAGCTGGTGAATAATTTAGATATTTACCCTGTACTTGCCAAGGTAATGGGGTTAAAGCTAATGAGTAAAGTAGATAGCGATGGCAAAACCTTAATGCCTGCAATAAAAGCAGTTAATCATTAAAAAGAGCGCCGAGGCGCTCCGCAAGGGAAACTTAATTGGTGTAAATGGGTAATAATTTACCCATTTATTTAATGCTAATTCTTAGAATTGGGTTTATTTAAAGTTAGCAATACTGGTTTTTGTGTCGGTTACAGTACGAATAGCATATGCTTGGTTGGTCACACCAAATGGAATGCCATTTACGCTCCAATTTGGGTTAGAGAAATAATCGTACTGAGTTGCACTACCAAACACATGCGGGTAAGCCATAATACTGGCAAATTCATTTTGTACACCGTGGCCCATACCATCAACATATACGCCACCGGCCGTATCGCCTTGCTTACGAGAATGCGCCAAACCTTGGTTATGACCTAGTTCGTGCACGAACGTTGTAGCTCCACAATCAACGGCTGTTATTGAATACATACGGTTACTCATTGAGCTGTATAAATTGCCATTCGTACCTTGACCAACCCATGCTAGTCCACAAGAGATTAAACCGCTGCCTGCACTTTGGCCAGTGCCTAATACGGCTACCATGTCGGCTTTCCAATCATTACGTAAACCATCTACGTAGCTGCTATTTGTCACAGCGTTAAGCCAATCTTCTGAAGGGGTTATTGCATGGTTGCCTAAGTTTTGAGAACCGACTAAACGCAGTGTTATATCAACGCCATTTTGACTATATACTTGATTACTAAAAGCAATAAGCTGATTAATTTTAGTATTAATATTGCTGGTAGCGGCAGCTGATTGGTCGGTATATAAAATACCAATATCAATTGTTTCTGCTGACACTGTGCTAGCGGCACATAATGCCGTTGCAATAGCGGCTGTTGATATTATTTTTTTCATAGTCGTATTTCCTTTCTTTTGTAATTGCAGTTTTACTGCTGAGTCATCTTGGTTTAGGTTAAAAATTAAATTGAGGGTGATTCTTCATCACTGGGCGCAAACGGATCTCCACCGTCAGTATTTTTTGGTGCGGGTTCACCTACTTGGTGTTCTATATGGTTTTTATATAAATCGCGTTTTGCTGCAATCCAGCCGTACTGGCCTTTGCTTTCAAAAACATAATTGCCACTTGGGGCAGTAAATTGACCATAAACCGCGTCATTACCAACGGTTAATATAGTGGTATGCAACGCTCCATTAGCACCAATCACTTGGCCAACAATGCTTTTATCACCGTTACTGGCATTGGTAACATTCGTTATTTCAGCGCTGTAGGTTTCTGCGGTTTGCGGTATAGCTAGGTCAAAATTATCCCCTGCTTCAAGGGTTTTAAGCGCTGCTAGATCAAATTCTATATAGGCTTCATTTTGTAAATCGGTAGGCAGTACTTTTGCCGCTTTAAGTATTTCTTTTGCCTTGGTTGAAGGTTTATTGATTGCGTCAAATGAGTTTTCAATAACGGCTAACTTTGCTTTTGAAGGGGCGCCTTTTATAGGATCTTTACTCATATCGATTGGTAATGGCTTACGTGTTTGTTTTGCAAATTCAGAATCAACAGGAACGATATCAATAGCTATGGGGGCTTCTACCTCATCGGTTTTATTCTGATTATTAAGCAGCGTATATATGGCAAATACAGACAAAGGAATAGCGATAATTAAAACAATGTAACGTTTCATCTGTTTCTCTTTTAGGGTTATTGGTGAACTAATTGTTAAGTTTTATATTAAAAATAGGATGAGATCAAATTTAAATTGTAACCATAAAGTGTTAACGGGTGTTTTTGTAACTTATTGTAAGTATTTGCTTTACCTTTTTTAGGTATTTATTTTTGATTTAATAAGTGTGATTTTTTGTAGTAATGACGCACCCTGTGGCATGTTTTTAGGTACGTATGTGTTTTTTAAATTGCAATGATTTTGAAAGACAAAACTGACCAATAAAATTTTTTAGCAACGTGATCATTTCTCATTATTCATTATTCAAAATTGCAAAGTATAAATAGGCAAAGTATGTTGTAACATTAGGGTTTCTTAATGAGGGAATTATGGCAGGGACTGATCAGTTACTTAGTCGCACTATGGCGGGGCTTGTTGCCGTTATTATTGGTTTTTCAAGTTCAATAGCATTGATTTACCAAGTGGTGATCACTTTAGGTGGCACACCTGAATTAGTGGCAAGCTGGATATTAATGCTGGGCTTGGTAATGGGCAGTACCTCTATTGTGTTGTCGTTTTATTATAAAGTGCCTATTTTAATTGCATGGTCTACCACTGGAGCTGCATTACTAATTTCAAGTGCCCAGGGCTATAGCCTACATGAAGCGATAGGTGCATTTATGCTCTCAGCCTTATTGGTGCTGGTGTCGGGAATAACGGGGTGGTTTGAAAAAATCATGAACCGTATTCCCAGTGAACTGGCTTGTGCCATGTTAGCGGGGGTATTAGTCACATTTGGCATTGATGTGTTTAACTTTATGAACGATATGCCATTAGTTATTGGTTTAATGGTGGTGGTGTACTTTATTGGTAAGCGCTTTTTTGCCCGTTTTGCGATGCTAAGTGTGTTGCTAGCGGGTATATTTTTAGCGTGGTATATGGGCAATATCGATACCAGTACCGTGCATTGGCAAGCCAGTAGTTTTACTTATATTGCACCAAGCTTTAGTTTGCAGGCATTTGTAAGTATAAGTATTCCTTTATATATAGTAACTATGACCTCACAAAACTTACCCGGTTTCGCTATTTTGAAAGCGCATAATTATAAAGCGCCTATATCATCGTCATTAACTGTGACCGGGTTAATAAATTGTGTGACGGCTCCCTTTGGTACCTATTCTATTAATCTAGCAGCCATAACAGCGGCTATTTGTATGAGCGAAGAGGCCGATAAAGACCCTGATAAGCGTTATTGGGCAAGTATTGCTGGTGGCGTGTTTTACATAATTATGGCGTTATGTGCGGCTATGTTAGTGGCAATTGTGGCAAGCCTGCCACAGGCCTTAGTATTGGCGCTGGCGGGTATTGCTTTGTTTGGCACTATTGCCAATAGTTTGCAGCAGTCTTTGCATAGTGCTGAATATACTGAAGCAGCCATTATTACTTTTTTAGTCACGGCCTCAGATTTAACTTTATGGTCGGTGGGCTCTGCTTGTTGGGGAATAATTGCCGGAGCAATCACATTAATAGTGACACGTAAGCGCTAAGCGCAGCTTTGAGTTATAAGTTGTAAGCTATCAGAAAGTGATACAAGAGAAAGCGCGAGATATACTCGCGCCTACAAGCTTTCACCGCACTTGGCTAATCTCCAGCTGAACGCTGAGAGCTAAAACCTAACCGCTGCTCTCTTTTTTATAGCATTGGCTTTAACACATCAAACATGGCGTCGATGTGATCGTCACGATCATTTAGGGCTGCAATGTATCGGTATTTTTCGCCGCCAGCTTCTTCAAAAATTTCTCGGTTTTCACCTTCTAATTCTTCAAGTGTTTCAAGGCAGTCGGCGCTAAATGCAGGGCTAATAATTGCGATATCTTTAATTCCTTCGCTAGGTAAGCTCTCAAGAGTTGCATCTGTGTATGGTTTTAACCATTCAGCTTTACCAAAGCGACTTTGAAAAGTAGTGATCACTTTATCTTTGTCTAGCCCTAGTTTTTCAACCACTAAACGCGTGGTTTGTTGGCATAGGCAGTGATATGGGTCGCCATTATCTAAAAACTGTTTAGGCATACCGTGGTATGAAAACACCATTTTTTGTGGCATTCCGTGTTTTTCTAAATCTTCGCTAATGCTGTTAGCGAGTGATTCTAGGTAGGTTGGGTTTTTGTGATACCCATTTACAAAGTGCAGCTCTGGCACCCAGCGCCATTTTTTTAATACATTGGCAACCGCATCAAATGTGGAGCCTGTGGTTGGGCTTGAATACTGCGGGTAAAGCGGCAGCACAATAATACGGGTTAAACCTTTGTCTCTAAGCTCTTCAAGGCCCGCTTCGATTGATGGATTACCATAGCGCATCGCCATAACCACTTCGGTGTTGGTATAGCCATGGTGTTTTAATAAGGCATTTAATTTAAGGCTTTGCTGGCGTGTAATGTGAGTAAGCGGCGAGCCATTTTCGGTCCATATACTTTTATATAATTTAGCTGAGCGTTTTGGGCGAATACGCAAAATGATGCCGTGAAGAATGATCATCCACACTATACGTGGTATTTCTACAATACGCGGATCTGACAAAAACTCACGTAAGTAAACACGTAACGCGCTTGCTGTGGGGGCATCGGGGCTACCTAAGTTGGTTAATAAAATACCTGTTTTTTGGTTAAAACGCCCGTCGTGGGGATTATCGGTAACGGCAGAAAATCGCGACACTGTGTGCTCCTTCAAGCAATATATTTGAAAGTAACTATTATGGCTTAGTATAACGAATAAAAGAGCATTTTAGATCAATCATTTAGCCGTTTTAACCATAATTCTAAACGGAGTCGGCTTTTTGGCTTCGAGTTGCTGTAGTTTCACAATCGATTTTGAATTGAAAACGTGCCCTTTAGGTAAAAGCATAATACCTGTATGGCTGTGCAGTGAGTTTGCCAGTGTCATACTCTCTTCAAGTTCTTGAGCGCAAATTACTTTAATCGAGCCAATAGACGTGTCTGAGGCCATAAGCTGTACATGACTTGCCTCAAGCGATTTTACTATTTTTGGATGATATAAGCTGCCACTACCAAGCTTAATATTATTAAGTGCCACCTCATGACGCATTTTTGTAGTTAATAATGGATCGCTTTGCTCATAATGCTCCCAGTAATCGCGAGCAACGCTGAGCACCATAGCCCCAATGGGAATATCGTTTTTAGCAAGCCCTTTGGGTATTCCTTGGCCGTTGTAGCGTTCGAATTGATGATAAATTGCATCAGAAACATCGCTTAAATGCGTTGCAGGCATGAGCATTAATTGTGAAATACTCGGGTGGGTGTAAAACGTTTTGCGCTGTACTTCATTGAGTTCGTTAATAGGTTTGTTGTAAAGCTCAGGGTCCATCGCAAGTAAACCAATTTGAGCTAAATACCCTGCAATAGGCGCAAGCGTGATACTTCTTTGCGATACATTAAGGTAACGCGCTATTTGCGTGCATGTGCCGGCAATGTTCTCGGCTCTTTTACCATCGAGATACGGATTTGCATTAATAAAATTATAAAGCAGTTCAACAGTAGATTGATGCTCTCGTTTTTCACTTTCATTAGCGACTTCAAGTTTTTTCAGCACGCTTCTAATTTGTTTTGTTCGCTTGTCGACGAGTTGTTCTAAATTAGTATTAAGTTCTTTTAGCTGTTGATTTTGTTGATTTACTTGAAGTTGTAAAATTTCATTTTGTTTTTTTAGTCTAAACTTTTCTACACCCGATTGGATAACGCTAATTAAGTGATCATTTTGCCAAGGTTTTTGCACATAGGCATGAATGCCTCCTTCGTTAACCGCACTTATTGTTGACTCTAGATCAGAAAAACCAGTTAATAAAATACGCTGGCTATCGGGAGCGATTTTTCTCGCTTTAGCTAAAAACTCCGCCCCACTCATATGTGGCATACGCATATCACTAATAACGACGTCAAATTCCTTTGCATGCATTTTTTCAAGTGCATCTTGGCCACTGGTTGAAACACTCACATCAAATTTATATTGGCGTAATAAACGAACTAAAGATTTAAGCACATTGGCTTCATCATCTAAGCATAAAATACTCGGTGGCTGTTGATTTAATTGCTCTAATGGGTCAATGTCCGTCATTTTTTTACCAATAAGAAAGTGTATTAAATGGCTAAAGTTAGTCTAAGTTTTGCTTGTAAACAACTGATTTATTTAAGCCGTATCAAGATACCGTACTTTAGCAATACGTAAATCACAGCGGATAGGATTAAATACCATAGCGCAGTACCTTGGTTTGCAAATATTTTAACTATATTACCCTTAAAGTTAACGATGATTATTACAGCTTACTTACACAAAATCAGTGCTGTAAATAGAGCTTATTCAATCGGTTTGTTAGCATTTAAAATAGTGAGTACATCGTCAGTTAATTTGGGTTTTTTAGGTAAGGTAATATAAAAAACAGTACCTTGGTTTAACTGGCTTTCAACTCGAATTTGACCACTATGCTGCTCTATAATTGCTTTGCTTATAGCCAGCCCTAACCCTGTGCCTTGGCCTATTGGTTTTGTAGTATAGAAAGGGTCAAAAATTTTATTTAATTTGTCCTCATCAATTCCACTGCCATTATCGGCAATAGTTATATAGGCATTTTTTTTATCGGCTTTAGTGGTAATACTGATCACTCCAACCTTGTCGCAAATGGCTTGAGCGGCGTTAAAAAATAAATTTAAAAATACCTGAGAGAGCTGGGTTGAACGCCCTGTGATGATAACGGGTTCTGTGTTGTAGTTTTTTTCAACGTTGGCGTTATATTTAATTTCGTTCCAGGCAACACGTAATGTGTTATCAATGAGCTCGGTTATATCAATATCGCCAATTTGGGTTTGATCCGGATGAGCAAATTGCCTTAACCCTTGAACAATCTCTTTAACTCGATCAGCTCCTTCAGTCATTTCAGCAATGATATCGCTTGAGTCTGTTTGTAATTCATCAAATTGGTAATGCTGTAGTGTATCTACTAATGTTTGCTGCGTTATGGCTTTTTCTGCTTTGAGTGTGTTAATTAAATGACTAAATTGCTCAAGGTTGTAAGCCAAATTTTGGATATTACTGACAATGTAGCTTAAAGGGTTATTTATTTCGTGTGCAACGCCTGCCGCCATTTGCCCTAACGAAGCCATTTTTTCAGAGTTGATTAGCAGTTGTTCAATGTTGCTTTGTTTTTCCTCCATTTCTTTTTGTTTCACAAGTAAGTTTCGTTTTTCAAATTGTGAAATCGTATTCCCTGCAAAACTGACAAAGCGTTGCATTAAAGTAATATCGTGCTGATTAAACGCGCCAATTGTTTCAGAAAAAATATTGAGCTGGTAGCTCTCTGTGCTGGTACTTACTGGAGTGGTGAGCATTGCATGCTGCGAATGCCAAAAAGGATCGGTTACTTGCCAATTAGGAAGTTGGTGTAAGTTAAATACATTTTTAATGTTTCTATTCGGTTTATCGAGAACTGTAAGCTGGGTAATTATTGCATCGCTATGAGGGTGCGATGCTGTAACTAATGTAGATAATTCATCACTGGGATTTATTTTAATTAAAATAGCCGCAGAAAAAGAGATCGCTTGTTGCAAAATATTAAAAAACTCAGTGAGTAAGGTTTCTGTGCTGTCGTTTTTTAAGATTGCATCTAGGCCGTCTAAAATCAGGCTGTTAAGGGCACGGTTTTCTTCAAGTGCTAAATTATGAACCTGTAATAAATGCAGTTTTTCTAATAGTATTTCGTTGGTAGTCATACAGAATCACCAAATATTTCGCATGAGATCATTAAGTTACCGTGCTTACTAGTTGAGTCGCTAAATGTGCCAAGTTCTCCAAAGGTAAAGCCCATAATAAACGGTGTGTTGGGTAATTGTGCTGCAATAGAGTGTTTTACTTCTTGCATTGCACTTTGAATAGATAACATGCAGCCGCCACAAAAAATAATAATAGCGCCCTTTATATTTTTTATTGCATGTAAGTCAGCCAGTTTGGTCAGTGAAGAAACGACCATATCGCCTCGTTTTATTAATTGTTCAGGGCTTCCCGAAGCAAGATAAACAGTATCGCCAACGCTTAAATTTGAAAATAATTCTAGCGTGCCATTTTCAGCTACCGCTGGGTGGCTTAGCAGCAGCCTAGGAATATCATCATCAGAGGAAAGGGCTCTTGCCAGTGGGGTCATCGTTGATTGGGCAAGTATATTTCCCGCTTTTAACTGTTCAAACCCTATGTTTTTTCGCCACTGATTATAAACATCAAAGGCGGGCTGGTTATCGATAGTATTTAATATGCGACCATCAACGTTTGTAACTGTACCCAGCTGGTCGGTTTTATCATAGCCTGAACTATAAAAGCCGAATGTTTCTACCGAGGGGTATAACACTGCAATAATAAAGCCTTGTTGGTATACATTTTTAGTATCGCTAAAGCACCACTTTGCTGAAATGTCGTTGTCGGCACAACTTCCTCCAAAAACAGGTATACGCTGCCCGATAGCATCTTGAATTCCTTGTAATACCAACTCCTCATTACCTGGAACTTGAAAACACCAGACCATTTTTGGGGCTAGTCCAGTTTGGCCTGCATTAGCAATGGCTTCGAGTACGGTTTGAGCAGCATTTTCTCTTAGATTATCGGTTGCATTACAACTTGCAATTCCATAATGACCCGTTGAGTCTTTGATAGAGAATAAACTAATACTTTGCTCATTTAACGATAAATTTTTTTCGGTTGATGAGCCAAGACAGGAAGAGATGATTAAGCAATTTTGAGTGTTTTTTATCAAGTTGGGCTGGCTATTATAAAGATATTTAATGGTATCGGTTGTAGCAAACCCGAGCAGTAAATCGGGACTGTTGTTTGTAAACTGACTTACAGGTTTGATAAATTTATCTATATCGCTGCCGTGAGTGTGAAAAGTTTCAATGGCGAACATAGATGCCCCTTGGTAATAATAGCCACAACGCTGGATGTTTTTAACTAAAAATAATCACTTAGAATTTATTCTAGACTATTATTATATAAAGTGAACTGGATGGCTTATTTTTAGACAGTATCATTTTTGTTTAAGTTGTATCTAGTGATTGCAATCACTTATTAATGATAGAAACCTTAAACCAATATAGGTGATCTGAAAAGGTATCAGTTAGATAGACAGTTACAGCTAAGTGGTATTATTGCGTATGTAGTTAGATACAACATACTTGTGCTGATGTGAACATTTTTGGTTGCTTAGCAAAGGGTACTTAGAAGAACAATCAAGTTAGCAAGAGTACAACCCCATTTTGAGGTGTAGATAGTGGCTTTGCGAATTTTATTAGTAGACGATGAACTCAATGTATTGAAATCTTTAAAGCGAGTACTTGCTCGTTCTGGTTATGATGTGCTGACGGCATCCTCTGGTTTTGAGGCGCTTGAAATATTAGCGGCTAATCAAGTTGAGATAATCATTACTGACTTTAGAATGCCAGAAATGAACGGCGCTGATTTATTACGGCAGGTTAAAAGTCGCTGGCCCGATTGCGTAAACTTAGTGCTAAGTGGATATGCTGATTTTAAGTCTGTAGTTGAGTTATTGAATCAGGGATTGGTATTTCGTTTTTTAGAAAAACCATGGGTCGATAGTGAATTACTTGAAAACATTAGCGAGGCGCAAGTAAAATATGAACAGCGCCGAGCTAAAAGAGTAAGAGATCAGTTATTAATGGGCAGCATGTCTGGCCTAATAGAAATAGACAATAACGGCATTATTAATCGTTTTAACGCGCCTGCCGCTGAAATCATTCCTGATATTCATTTATACGAAAACAAACACCTCGCCCATTTAGATACAGCTCAAAATAAAGCGGTAAGCCAGGCTTTTATTGACAAGCAAAGCAGTACACTTTTTATTAACTATGCACGCGCCTCTGATCTAGCGAAAAGCGAAGAAATTATGATAGAGCGTTGTTTAAATGATGATTCTTTCCAACTTTTGAAGCTATCAATTAACTCAAACAGCTTGAGTAGTATTTTTCAACTTACCAGAACACAGTCGGTAGTAACCAACGAGTCTGACTTTTATCATCATTTAACGCTGTGTGAAGCGAACAAAGAATGTTATGCCTTGGTTTATATAGGTATTTCGCAATTTCAATTAATTAATGATTTGCTAGGGGGCGAAGATGGCAGCCACCTTATAAAATTGGTTTTGGAGGTGCTAAAAGGCGTATCAGAAAAAGCGGTCAAAGTTCTTCATAAGAGCGCCGATAGGTTTGTATTATTTGTTCCTGAAATTAAATCTGATAGTGAAATTTTAACCGTTCTAAATAAGGCGATGAATGATCTGAAAAAAGCACTTCCTAGTAAATATACCGATGCCCATGTGCAGCTTTATGGTGTGTATGGTTTGTTTCCTGAGGATAGTTTAGAGGGAAAAGAGCTCGTTAATCAAATGCAGTTGACGATGAATTACCAAGTAGGTGAGCAGCAGCGTATTTGTTCTCGCTTTGACCCTCAGCTGGTCGCAGATTATAAAAAGAACTTTGATTTAAGCCGTTTATTATTAACAGCGGTAAATAAAGATGAGCTTTCATTACGCTTTCAACCAAAGGTTGATACTAAAACAGGCCAAATATTTATTGCTGAGGTGTTAATTCGCTGGTATGAGCCGAGTAAACATGGCTGGGTAGCACCAGCTCATTTTATCCCGATTGCTGAATGCGATGGTCAAATTATCTCAATAGGGCGCTGGGTTATTTCTCAAAGCTGTAAAACACTAAAATACTGGGCAGACAACAAAACAGGGGTGGGTGTATTAGCAATTAACTTGTCTGCTAGGCAATTAAAAGATGATCCGGATTGGATTGACTACATGCTCGAGTGTTTAAGCAGCAATAGTTTAGAGCCGTCACAGTTAGTTTTTGAGTTAACAGAAACTTATCTAATCGAAGATTTTACTAACTGCGAACAGCAATTAATAAGGCTAAGATCGTTGGGGTTTAAGCTATTAATTGATGACTTTGGTGTAGGTTACTCATCACTTGGCTATCTTTCTAAGCTACCTGTAGATGGCGTTAAACTAGATAGAACCCTTATTACTGATATTGAATCGTCTTTAGCGATGCAAAGTATGGTTCGTAATATTACGCGTATGTCGCATGATCTAAATTTAAAAGTTGTTGCTGAGGGGGTAGAAACAGCCTATCAATGTGAATTAATTAAAAAGTTAGGGTGTGACTACATACAAGGCTATTACTACAGTGAGCCTTTAGAGCAGGATGATTTTTGTAATTATTTAAACCATTTTAATTCTCAAGGTGCGCAATGAGTTCGATAACGGTAGTCATACTAGACGATGATGCTTTTTTATTAAAAGTATTACAAAGGACTATTCATCGAGCCTATCCAGAGGTTGATATAATGACAACCTCTGATATTGATGAATTTTGGCAGCTGCTAAACACTAAGCAAGACTTAGATTTAGTATTAAGTGATTATTTAATGCCGCAAATGAATGGATTGGATGTTTTAGAACAATGCTCTTCACAAAACCCCTACCCAGTCAGAGCATTACTTACTGGTGATATGACATTGAGCACCATGATGCGACAACCTAATGTTGTGCATGCTTACCTTGCTAAGCCGTTTAATGAAGCAGATATAACCGCGCTTTTTGACAATGTAGCGGCGTTAAAGTCGTTACCTTTTGCTTTTAATGTGCGCAGGCAGTTAGGGGCAATGATCAGCTTCCCTGTTTACCCTCTTATTTTAAAAGAACTCAGAGACTTAGTACAAAGCGATGAATTTGATTTACATGATATTAGCCATGTTGTCTCTCAAGAGCCAATAATAACCGCTAAATTGTTGCAACTTGCAAACTCTGCTTATCTTGGCTTTATAAGGCCTACCTCGTCAATTGATGAAGCTGTGTCGAGGCTCGGAACCACTATATTAATGGCTATCACCACTTCTTTATTGGTTGCCAAAAATTTTGAATCGTCTATTCCTGTTGATGTGCATGAAAAGCAATTAAATATAGCGGCGAATTACGCTAGTTGTGTTAAGCGTTTTGCAAAGCAAGCAGGTTTTAACTTACATGATCAAGAATTATTATTTTCAGTGGCGTTATTGAGTTTTGTTGGCAAAATTATTTTACTGTCTCAAGGCGAAAGTGAACCGCCAGATGAACATGCGCAAACCATCAACAATGGATACGTGAGTGCCAATTTTATTTCGGCCTACGTTTTAAAGTTGTGGGGATACGACACGAAAATATGTAACTTACTGATGAGTTGCCATGATTTAGCTGGTACTGATGATAATGAGTTAACTCTGTTTAATCATATGTTGTATATTGTTTGGCAAATTATTTTTGATGAACAAACTCCCATGCAATTACGTGCATACTGTGACTCAAAAGGCGTAGACCCATTACTTTGCCATGTTATTAGTGAATTTGATTGGCAGAGTTATACCTCTTAAATAGACTCTGTATAAAATAACGTTTAAAAACGGGCAGTATTACAAAACCACCTATTTATAATTTCCTCTGAGTTCTCCTTCTTATCTTTATTATCTACTTTAGTCTAATAAAAACCGCATAAAAGATCATTATAAGTACGTTTTATCACCAGCTTGGTTTAAAAAACGTACAACCACGTTGTTTTTAGTTCTTATAAATATAACTTCATATTTAACATTGTATTAACTTTCGGTGGTGTGATATTAAATTGCTACTTTGGTTGTATTTTGAGCTCTTAAAGGTGTTATTTTCCTGTTTTTAAAGTTATTTGCATTTTTATGCTAATTTTATCAAGTTTTTTGTTTCTTTTTGTTTGTGTATGTTGCTAGGATGTTGGCAAGGGGATATACGAATATACCCCACACACATTATAAGAATACACAAAACAGGGTCATCATTATGTCAACATATCGTTTAAACACCTTGGCTGTAGCGGTTGCTTTTGCCTTCAGTGCGCCAAGTATGGTTAATGCACAAGAAGCGTCAGCTAAAGCTGAAAAAAATATCGAACAAATATCTGTTTTAGGATCGCGAGTTTCAAACCGAACTGCCACTGAGTCGTCATCACCTATTGATTTAATTGACGCAGATGATTTAAACAAAGGCGGCTTTACCGAGCTTGGGCAGAGCTTACAGGCAACGGCGCCGTCATTTAACTTCTCACGAACACAGGTTTCTGATGGTTCTGATTTATTTCGTCCTGCTACATTACGCGGCTTACAACCAGACCAAACGCTGGTTTTAGTCAACGGTAAACGCCGTCATAATCAATCTATTTTTGGTTTAACAAGTACTGTGGGCGGTGGCTCTGCCGGTACTGATATGAATGCGATTCCGCTTATTGCTTTAAAAGGAGTTGAAGTGTTACGTGATGGTGCGGCGGCGCAGTATGGCTCTGATGCAATTGCAGGGGTTATCAACTTATCACTTAATAACTCAACAGATTTAACCACCGGGTACGTACAATATGGCGAAACGGCAGAAGGAGATGGAGAAACAATTTCAGCCGGTTTAAACCGTGGCTTTGAATTAGGTAATGAAGGCGGTTTTATAAATTTATCGCTTGAGTATCGAGATGCAGATAAAACTAACCGCGCAGAGCGAGATACGGGTGGTTCACTTAATGTTGCACCAGGTACTTTATCGGACGAAGTACGTTGGGGACAAGGTAATGCAGAGAGTGAGTTTACTTCGGTATTTTACAATATGGCGTTGCCAATGGGTGAGGGGGAGCTTTACTCATTTGGTGGTTACTCTGAGCGTACTGCACTAGGCAACGGCTTTTACCGTAATTTTAATGAAGCGTCTAAAAACGTAACGCAAGTTTACAGCGACGGTTTTTTACCGCAAATCGACAATGAAGCACAAGATATTTCGGTAGCTGTTGGTTTTAAAGGTGAAATTAACCCTGATTGGACCTACGATGTTTCTGCTGTTTACGGTGAAAACCAATACGATTTTACCTCACGAAATACTTTAAATGCGTCATACGCGGCGGAGTATTTATTTAATAATCCGGGTGCAAGCGATGCCGATATAGCCGCGAATGCTGGCCCAACAGAGGGTTATTCGGGTGGATTTAGATTTGATCAAACAACGTTTAATGCAGATATAAACGGAATTATTGATATTGGTCGCAGTGAGCCTGTTTATGTTTCAATTGGCGCTGAATACCGTAAAGAAAACTATGAAATTGTACCCGGTGAGGTGGCATCATACGCATGTGGAGCAGCCAACACGGATACCTCATATCCATCGGTGAACGATCCGAGTCAATTTGCACAATGTGGCTTTCAAGCTTATAACGGCCTTCGTCCTGAAGCTTCAAACAAAAGCGATCGTGATAGTTACGCAGTATATGTAGATGCAGAAACCATGTTAAGCGATGCATGGAATGTGAGCGGTGCCCTTCGCTATGAAGATTTTTCGAATGCGGGTGACGACATCATAGGTAAAGTAGCAACACGTTATGAATTTAATGATGACTTTGCAGTACGTGGTGCCTTATCAACGGGCTTTAGAGCGCCATCATTACAGCAAAGTGGTTACACTGCGTTTACCACTAACTTAGGGTCTGACGGCACGTTAAGTCAGTCGTTTACAGCGACAACGGGCTCTGCATTTCCTGCAGCTTTAGGCGTTGATACATTAAAGCTTGAAACATCAACTAACTACAGTGCCGGTTTTGTTTACGATGTGACCAGTGATTTATCGTTAACGGTGGATTTTTACCGTGTAGAAATTGAAGACCGTATTACATTAGGCAGCTTGTTATCGGCTGATGATGTGGCGTTTAGTCCTGAGGCGGTTGCTGCTCTGCAAGCAACGGGTGCAGTGCAAGCGAATTACTTTTCAAACTCAGTGAATTCAACCACTCAAGGCGTGGACATTATTGCGTCATACCGCACTGATTTATATGATGGTAATTTTTCTGCTACGTTTGCGGGTAACTTAAACGAAACTAAAATTGATAGTGTGAATGCAGCTCCCGGCATTCCAAAAAGTGTAGCACTTGATGACATTCAAAGTAGCTTTTTAACCGACGGACAACCGGGTGAACGTGCAACGCTTACCTTTGATTATGAGCGTGATGCCTACAGCGCAATGATCCGCTTTAATTACTTTGGCGAAACTGATGTGAAGTACTTTGGTAATGACCATATTGAGCTTGCAACAGATGGCTCGTTTAAAGCGACGAGTACCGTAGAGACTGCAGTACTCGTAGATTTAAACGTAAGCTATGAAATTAATGAGATGTTTTCGTTATCGGTTGGAGCAGACAACGTATTTGATGAAACACCGGATGAGCTAGGTGATGATGAAGTACTAAATGCTATCTCAAATGGGGCATTTAAATACCCGTTACGTGCTGTACCATACGGTTTTGATGGCCGTAGTTACTATGCAAAACTAAGCTTTAGCT
This sequence comes from Pseudoalteromonas sp. S1608, assembly GCF_005887265.1. Taxonomy (GTDB): domain Bacteria; phylum Pseudomonadota; class Gammaproteobacteria; order Enterobacterales; family Alteromonadaceae; genus Pseudoalteromonas; species Pseudoalteromonas undina. Next base: position 308 of record NZ_PNDK01000015.1, on the reverse strand, counting down.
TTTAATTTTAAACTAGGGTCTGTTGGCCTTTGCGGATTAAAATTTGTTCAAACTAGGGGCGGTTTAATCGCGGCGCGAGGTTTGTAACCTAGTGGGCTAAGTAAAAACCGAGCAACAAAGAGTAAATCGCCCCTAGGCAGAACCCTTCGGGCAGCGCCTGTTTGGCATTGATGCTGCGTTATCGCCTATTTATGGGGAATAACCACACCACAAAGGCTCTGCCTTGCCTAAATACCAAACAGACTGCTGCAAATTCAATCTTGAAAGGTTAACAGACCCTAATAACATAAAAGACAAACATGACTAAA